>NZ_DATIRC010000114.1:0-67693 GCF_035470145.1 Romboutsia sp. | reverse complement strand
CAAGTGGAGAATCACATGGACAAAATTTGATATCAATATTAGATGGAGTTCCAGCTAATATTGAATTAAACATAGAAGAAATAAACCATGAACTGAAAAAAAGACAAAGTGGATATGGTCGTGGTGCTAGAATGCAAATAGAACAAGATAAAATAAACATACTAGGTGGAGTTAGAGGAAGAAAAACTCTAGGAAGTCCTATATCAATAGAAGTAAAAAACAAAGACTATGAAAATTGGATAAACTATATGAATCCAATGGAAGAAGTAGATTTTGAGACTAAAAAAGTAAGTAATGTAAGACCAGGTCATGCAGATTTAGTTGGATGTTTAAAGTATGATTTTGATGATGCTAGAAATGTTCTTGAAAGGTCTAGTGCTAGAGAAACAGCAAGTAGAGTTGCAGTAGGAGCAATTTGTAAGCAAATTCTTAAGGAGTTTGATATAAGCTTCACATCGCATGTTGTTCAAATAGGAAGTATAGCAGATAATAATGTATATGATTTTGAATATATAAAAAATAATGTAGACAATAGCCAAGTAAGATGTGTCAATAAAGATTTAGAACAAAGAATAATAAAAGAAATAGATAAAGTAAAATGTGAGGGCGATACCTTAGGCGGTGTTGTAGAGATAAGAGTACAAAATGTTATTCCAGGTTTAGGTTCTTATACTCATTTTGATAAGAAAATAGATGGAGAGTTAGCTATGCACTTAATGGGTACTCAAGCTATAAAAGGTGTTGAAATAGGAATTGGATTTGACGTTGCTATCTCAAAAGGATCTCAAGTTATGGATGAAATTTATTATAATAAAGAAACAGGAATAAAAAGAGCTACAAATCGTTTAGGTGGTATAGAGGGTGGAATGACAACAGGAGATGAAATAGTTATTCGATGTGCTATGAAACCAATACCAACACTATATAAACCACTTAATTCCATAAATGTAAATTCTTTAGAAAGTTATATGGCAAGTATAGAAAGGTCGGATAATTGTGCAGTGCCTGCATGTAGTGTAGTTTGTGAAAATGTAGTGGCTTTTGTTATTTGTAAATATTTCTTAGAAAAAATAGGCGGAGATAATTTGTCAGACTTAAAATTAAATTATGACTCATATGTAAAAAGGCTAGGTGAAAGAGGATGGAAAAAATAATAAATTCTATTTGCAATGTAGTTATAGATAATAGTTATAAATCTTTTAACGAATCGATAACCATATTTAATAAGGATAAAAATGATATTAAAATAATAAATTCTAATAATAATGAAGCTAAACTTAATATAAATGATGTATATGATGAAGTATTGATAATAACAGATGAAAACGTATATAATCATCAAGTGGAGGATTTAATAAATAGCATAAAAGCTAGAACTATATATGAATATATAGTTCCTGCTGGAGAGAATTCAAAATGTTTAGAAGTATATGAAAAGATTTTGAATTATTGTATAAGAATAAACTTATCTAGGAAATCAGTTATAATTGCAGTCGGTGGAGGAGTTGTTGGTGATTTAGGAGGATATATAGCATCTACTTATATGAGAGGTATAGATGTTATACAGGTACCAACTAGTTTATTAGCGCAAGTAGATTCATCTATAGGTGGCAAAACGGGTATAAACTTAGGAAAACTCAAAAATATAATAGGAACTTTTTATCAACCGAAGTTCACATATATAAATGTAAATAGTTTAAAAACACTACCTCAAGATGAATTTATAAGTGGGATGGCAGAAGTTATAAAATATAGTGTAATTTATGATTATGAGTTTTTAGATTATTTAATAGAAAATAGTGAAGCTATATTAAATAGAGACAATAAATGTTTATATTATATAGTTAAAAAATGCGCAAGTATAAAGGTAAATATAGTAGGAAAAGATGAAAAAGAAGGTAGTCTTAGAAAAATATTAAATTTTGGTCATACTTTTGGACATGGAGTAGAGAAACTTTGTAAAATTAGTCATGGTGATGCAGTTAGTATAGGAATGAATATGGCTTTTAAATTATCTATATCTGAGAAGTTGATATCTCAAAATTACTATGATAAGTTTATAACAGTATCTAAGGCATATGGTTTACCATTGGAATTTGCAAGTTCTTTAAAAGAAGAAGATTCTAAATTTGAAAACAAAGAGCGTTTAGCTAAGGAAGTTTTAAGTATAATGAAAAATGATAAGAAAAATAGTTTTGGAAAAATAAATTTAATTTTACCAGTAGAATTAGGTGAAGTTAAAGTAATAAATAATATAGATGAGTCTAAAATACTGAATATAATAAGGGAGTGTAACAATGCTTAAAGGAAGTTTTGAACTTATAGGGGATAAGTCTATATCTCATAGAGCCATAATGTTTTCGTCAATATCGAAAGGACATAACAAAATAAGCAATTTTTTAATGGGACAAGATTGCTTAAGCACAATATCTTGTTTTAGAAAAATGGGTGTTGATATAGAAATAAATGGCGCAGATGTATTTGTAAAAGGTAATGGATTATATGGGTTAAAACCTCCTTTAGATATATTAGATGTAGGAAATTCAGGAACTACAATAAGACTTATAAGTGGTATTTTAGCAGGTAATAAATTTGAAGCTACTTTAATAGGAGATGAATCAATAGGTAAAAGACCTATGAAAAGAGTTACAGATCCTCTTAGACTTATGGGATGTAAAATAGAAGGAAAAGAGGATGCAAACTTCACTCCTATAAAAATTTACGGTGGAAACTTAAATGCAATAGACTATAAAATGACAGTTGCATCAGCTCAAGTAAAATCAGCTTTAATATTAGCAAGTCTTTATGCAGATGGAAAAAGTATTATACATGAAAAAGTAAGAAGTAGAAACCATACAGAAATAATGTTAAAATCTTTTGGAGCAGATATAACTGTAGAAGATTTAGCAATAAATATAAATCCAGTACAAGAATTATTTAGTCAGAATATATATGTTCCGGGAGACATATCATCAGCTGCATTTATAATAGTTGGTGCATTAATAACTAAAGGTTCAGAAGTTATTATAAAAAATGTTGGTTTGAATGAAACTAGAACGGGAATACTAGATGTAGTAAAAAATATGAATGGAAATATAGAAATACTAAATCAAAGACTAGTAGGTGGAGAATTAGTAGGGGACTTACTTGTAAAATATAGTCCTGATTTGAATGCTACAACAATAGACAAAGCTATAATACCAAGACTTATAGACGAAATACCAGTAATAGCAGTACTCGCAACTCAAGCAGAAGGTACTACAATAATAAAAGATGCAAAGGAATTAAAAGTAAAAGAGAGCAATAGGATAAAAGCAGTAGTAGACAACCTAAAACTTATGGGAGCAGATGTAGAAGAATTAGAAGATGGCATGGTTATAAAAGGGAAAGTTTCTTTAAAAGGAGCAAATATAAAGACTTTTAAAGATCATAGGATAGCAATGGCATTTTCTATTGCAGATTTAGGATGTGATGGAGATGTTATATTAGACAATAAATCATGTATTGATATATCTTTCCCAGGATACTTTAAACTACTAAAAGATTTATCAATATAAAATTTAACTATCACAACAAGTTAATTAACTAAGTAGCATAAAAGGATTTTACAATATTTGGTAGAAATAGTATAAAAGTAGAAATTAAAGTTATTAAGTCAAATTTTATTAAAAGGATTTGATTTAATAAACAATATTATGTATAATTGGATGTTGTATACAAAATATAATTAGGAGGAATTTTTTATGAAATTACCAATAGCATTATCTAACAGACATGTTCACTTAAGTCAAGCTGACATAGAAACTTTATTCGGAGCAGGACATGAGTTAACTCATTTCAAGCCATTATCTCAACCGGGACAATTTGCTTGCGAAGAAAAAGTTGACTTAGTTGGACCAAAAGGAACTTTAAAAGGAGTTAGAGTTTTAGGACCAGCTAGACCTAATACACAAGTTGAAATATCTTTAGCAGACGGATTTGCTTTAGGTGTAAAAGCTCCAATAAAAGAATCTGGAGATATAGCAGGAACTCCTGGTGTTAAATTAGTAGGACCAGCTGGAGAAGTAGAATTAACAGAAGGTGTTATAGTAGCTTCTAGACATATACATATGAGTCTTGATGATGCTTCTAAATTTGGAGTAGCTGACAAGCAAATAGTAAAGGTTAGAACTTTTGGACCAAGAGCTGTAGTATTCGAAAATGTATTAGTTAGAGCTCACCAAAACTTTGCTTTAGAAATGCACGTAGACGTTGAAGAAGGAAACGCTGCTGGTGTTAGAAATGGCGAAGAAGTTGAATTAATAGCACAATAATTATATATAAATTAAAGGTATGTGAATTTCACATACCTTCTTTTAAATTTGAAGTGTTTCGTCAACACGTTGCTCAAGCGAAGCGAATACTTTATTTTACAGAAGCTTTTTTTATAGTATCTCCATATTCAATTCCATAGTTATACATTTGTTCCAGTAAAGGAATTATTTTTTTTCCCATTTCAGTAAGACTATATTCAACTTTAGGTGGGATAACAGGGTATATTTCTCTATGTACTAAACCATCATCTTCGAGACTTCTCAATTGATTTGTTAACATTTTTTGAGTAACATCAGGTAATTTTCTTTTAATCTCACTAAATCTAAGGCATCCACTACTTAAATACCATAATATTAAAATTTTCCATTTTCCTGAAACTAATTTATGGAATAAAATCATTGGACAAGTATTATATTTAGCGCAACGTTTATTCATATGACATTCATTATGTGAAGTTAGAGTTTTATCCATGTATACTTCTCTCCTTAAGTGAAATTGTTAAATAATTTTTCATTATTATATCACAAAATTATAGTATAAAAAAATTATTTAATAAACAAAAATATTTATATGTACTATGAATTTACTATAGTATACTTTTGTATACTATATATAAATTTATATACTACATGTAAATAAAGTGCCTACTTGTGAATATGAAAAGTAAGGTTTATTATAAAAATATAAATATCAACTAAATTAAATTTAAAAAAAAATTAAACTATGAATGTTAAATGCTCTCTAGGAAAAAATAAGTTTATATACTTTTCGTAATGTGATAACATATTATGTAAGAATATGGAATTTAATGTAGAATAAAGGAGAATATATAAATGAATAGTAAAATAGCGAATATGATAGACCATACAATATTAAAAGCAGTAGCTACAAAAGAAGATGTTATAAAGATATGTGACGAAGCAAAAGAATATGGATTTTTCTCGGTTTGTATAAATCCAACACATATAGAACTTGTAAAAAATGAACTAAAGGGTAGTAATGTAAAGGTTTGTACAGTTATAGGATTCCCTTTAGGAGCTAATACTAAAGAAGTTAAAGCATTTGAAACTAAAGATGCCATAGCTAAAGGTGCTGATGAAGTAGATATGGTTATAAATATAGGTGCATTAAAAGATAAAAACTATGACTTAGTATTTGAAGATATAAAGGCAGTAGTAGATGCAGCTGACAATAAAGCTTTAGTAAAAGTAATAATAGAGACTTGCTATTTAACAGATGAAGAAAAGAAAATAGCATGTGAATTAGCAGTTAAGGCTGGAACAGATTTCGTAAAAACTTCAACAGGGTTTGGAACTGGTGGATCAACTCCTGCCGATATCAAACTTATGAGAGAGACTGTAGGAGAAAATATAGGAGTAAAAGCTTCTGGTGGAGTTAGAAATGAAAAAGATGCAATAGCTGTTATAGAAGCTGGAACAAGTAGAATAGGAGCAAGTGCATCTATCGCAATAGTAAGAGGAGATGAACAAGGAAAAAGCGACTATTAATAATATATTATAGCTTTAGTGATTCGACTTATAATTTGGTGGGTATATAAAATAAAATGGAATAATAATATTAAATTGTAAATTTTTTTCTCGAAATACTTAAATATATTATTTATATAAATAAAGCAGAAGGACTTTTATATAAAAGTATAGAATATTTTGTTTATTATATAATATTTGTAATTATGTAATAATTATGTATTGGGGGTATTTTGTACATTTATGTACATTGTATCTATAGTACACGTTGCTTATAATTTTTAATAATTTAAGTACAAAAGAGTAATATATAAGGAGGATACATATTATGGCTAAATTTATGAAAACAGTTGACGGAAATACGGCTGCTGCTCACGTTGCGTATGCATTTACTGATGTGGCTGCTATATATCCAATAACTCCGTCTTCAAACATGGCTGAAGTAGTTGATGAATGGTCAGCTCAAGGAAGAAAGAACATATTTGGACAAAAAGTTAGTGTTGTAGAAATGCAATCAGAAGCAGGTGCTGCTGGAGCATTCCATGGTTCATTACAAGGTGGAGCTTTAACTACAACATTTACTGCATCTCAAGGGTTATTATTAATGATACCTAACATGTATAAAGTTGCAGGAGAGTTACTTCCAGGAGTATTCCACGTAAGTGCTCGTGCTCTTGCATCTCAAGCATTATCTATATTTGGTGACCATCAAGATGTTATGAGTGCTCGTCAAACTGGATGTGTATTATTAGCTTCTGGATCAGTTCAAGAAGTTGCTGATATTGCACCTGTTGCGCACTTAGCTGCTATAGAAGGGAAATTACCTTTCATACATTTCTTCGATGGATTTAGAACATCACATGAAATTCAAAAAGTTGAATTATTAGAAACAGAAGATTATGCAAAATTATTAAACATGGAAGCAGTTCAAGAGTTCAGAAATAATGCTTTATCTCCAAATCATCCTGTTACTCGTGGTACGGCTCAAAACCCAGATATATACTTCCAAACTAGAGAAGCTTCTAACAAATACTACAACGATATAGTAGGAATAGTTGAGAAGTACATGGATCAAATGAGTGAATTAACTGGAAGAAAACATAGTTTATTTGATTACTATGGAGCAAAAGACGCTAAGAACATAGTAATAGCTATGGGATCTGTCACAGAAACAATAGAAGAAACAATAGATTACGTAAATGCTAATGGTGGAAGTTTTGGTTTAGTTAAGGTTCACTTATTCAGACCATTCTCAACTAAGCATTTATTAGATGCTATACCAGCTTCTGCAAATAGAATATGTGTACTTGACAGAACTAAGGAACCTGGTTCAATCGGGGAACCATTATACCTAGATGTGCGTGCTGCATATTATGAAGTAGAAAATGCACCAATGATAATAGGTGGAAGATATGGATTAGGATCAAAAGATGTTACTCCATCAGAAATAAAAACTGTATTTGATAACTTAGCTGCTGATAAGCCTAAGAATAACTTTACATTAGGTATAGTAGATGATGTAACTAATACATCATTAATTCCATCAGAACAAATCAAAATAGCTCCTCAAGGAACTATAAGATGTAAGTTCTGGGGATTAGGATCTGATGGTACAGTTGGAGCTAACAAACAAGCTATAAAAATAATAGGAGACCACACAGATAAGTATGCTCAAGCTTATTTTGCATATGACTCTAAAAAATCTGGTGGTATAACTATGTCTCACTTAAGATTTGGAGATGCTCCAATAAGAGCTACTTACTTAATAGATGAGGCTGATTATATAGCATGTCATAATCAATCATATGTTAACCAATATGATTTATTAAAAGGGCTTAAAAAAGGTGGTACATTTGTACTTAACACTATTTGGGATTCAGAAGAGCTAGAAGCTAATTTACCAGCTAAGATGAAGAAATTTATATCTGAAAATGAAATAAACTTCTATACTGTAAATGCTACTAAGATAGCTCAAGAAATAGGTCTTGGAACAAGAATAAATATGATAATGCAATCTGCATTCTTCAAATTAGCGCAGATAATACCTACTGAACAAGCTGTAGAATACTTAAAAGATTCTATAAACAAAGCTTATGGTAAAAAAGGTGAGAAAATAGTTAAGATGAACTTCGAAGCTGTTGAAGCAGGAATGAATGCATTAGTTAAAATAGATGCATCAGCTTCATGGGAACAAGCTAAGGAATTAGAAATGGCAGCAGATTCAGATGAACCAGATTTTATTAAAAATATATTAAGACCAATGAACGCACAAGAAGGTGATAGCTTACCAGTAAGTGCATTCAACGGATTAGAAGATGGTACTTTCCCTTGTGGAACAGCTGCATACGAAAAAAGAGGTATAGCTGTAAATGTTCCTGAGTGGATAGTAGACAACTGTATCCAATGTAATCAATGTGCTTATGTATGTCCTCATGCATGTATAAGACCAGTATTAGTAAATGAAGAAGAAGCACAAAATGCTCCTGGAAACTTCAATACGAAAAAAGCATTAGGTAAAGGATTAGAAGGATTTGGGTACAGAATGCAAGTGAGTCCAATGGATTGTACAGGATGTGGAAACTGTGCTGACATATGTCCATCTAAGCAAAAAGCTTTAGTTATGAAACCTCTT
This sequence comes from Romboutsia sp., assembly GCF_035470145.1. Classification (GTDB taxonomy): domain Bacteria; phylum Bacillota; class Clostridia; order Peptostreptococcales; family Peptostreptococcaceae; genus Romboutsia_D. The sequence continues at coordinate 59,260 of NZ_DATIRC010000114.1, read as the reverse complement.
GATACTCAAGAAGTAGAAGTAGAAAACTGGGCATTTGCAGTTGATACTGATAAAGTATCTCCAAAAGGAGATGTAATGCCTACAAACACTGTTAAGGGAAGTCAATTTAGACAACCACTTATAGAGTTCTCAGGTGCTTGTGCAGGATGTGGAGAAACTCCATACATCAAGTTAGTTACTCAATTATTTGGAGATAGAATGATGATAGCAAATGCTACAGGATGTTCTTCTATATGGGGAGGATCAGCTCCTTCAACTCCATACACAGTTAATCATGAAGGTAAAGGTCCATCTTGGGCAAATTCATTATTTGAAGACAATGCTGAATATGGATACGGAATGATGTTAGCTGTTAAACAAATGAGAAATAAAATAGCTGATAACATGGAAGCTTTATTAAGTATGGATATATGCGATTGCGCTAAAGAAGCATTTAATGCTTGGTTAGAAGGAAAAGAAGATTCAGAGGCTTCACAAGTTGCAAGTAAAAAAGTTATAGAAGTATTAACAAATTCATGTGGATGTGAAAATGAAGAAATAAAAGAATTAATCAAAGAAATAGATGACAGAAAAGATTACTTAGTTAAGAGATCTCAATGGATACTTGGAGGAGATGGATGGGCTTATGACATCGGATACGGTGGACTTGACCATGTATTAGCTTCAGGTGAAAATGTAAATGTACTTGTATTTGACACAGAAATTTATTCAAATACAGGAGGTCAAGCCTCTAAGTCAACTCCAGTTGCTGCAATGGCTAAGTTCGCTGCTGCTGGTAAGAGATCTAAGAAAAAAGACTTAGGTATGATGGCTATCAGTTATGGAAACGTATATGTAGCACAAGTAGGTATGGGTGCAGATAAGAACCAATTAATGAAGGCTGTAATAGAAGCTGAAAAGCATGATGGACCATCATTAATAATAGCTTACTCTCCATGTATATCTCACGGATTAAAAGAAGGAATGGGAAGAGCTCAAGCGAACATAGAGCAAGCTGTTAAGGCTGGATACTGGCATTTATACAGATACAACCCAACTCTAAAAGCTGAAGGGAAAAATCCTTTCACGTTAGATTCTAAAGAACCAACAGAAAGCTTCAGAGACTTCTTAATGCAACAAGTAAGATATTCTGCCATAGCTAAGCAATTCCCAGACGTAGCTGATGAATTATTCACTATGGCTGAAGAAAATGCTAATGAAAGATACAATAACTATAAGAGATTAGCAGAACAATGCTAATATAAATATAGTTTATAATTAGGGATGGACTTTAAAAAAGTCCATCCTTTTTAGATACAAGGAATTTATAATTTTTCTGATTTGTGGATGAATTATAAATTTTAACCTCTAAACTTGAAATAGTTCGCTCACACGTTGCTCAAGCGAAGCGAGTTATTTACTTAAAATTAATTTAAGTATGTTAACATTATAGATACAGACAGGAGGATGAATATGAATAGTAAAAAAATAATAAAAATTGTAATTTTAGCTATAGTAATGGTAAGTATAGTGGTTTTAATAGATATTATCCATAATAAAGAATCAGAAACTAACTCTAATAAATTGGAAAAATATAAAAGTGATGAATATATAAAAGATCTTAAGCCGATATCTAAAGCAAATGTAATAAATATACTTAAGGCAGAATATGGAGATGTTATATCTGTATCAGAAAATCAAATAAAACAAGTAGGAGATGAATATTTAGTAGAAGTTTATCTCAACGATGAAGGTGAAGATGAACATGAAGAGGAACATATGCATGACACAAGTTTAGGAATACATAAAATAAATAGATTTACAGGAGAACTTATATTGCCGAATTAACTGCTATATAAAAAGTATACACTAAATTATGATACAAGTTAATTAGTGTATACTAATTAAAAATATGATATAATAAAATAAAGTGTGGGATGAGTTTGGAGGGATGAGAATGAAAACGGTAGAAAGTGAGATAAAATACCTGAAGTTGTTATCAAAACAATACCCAAGTATATCAAAAGCAAGTACTGAAATAATAAATTTAGAAGCAATACTAAATCTACCAAAAGGAACAGAACATTTTATAACAGATATACATGGAGAGTACGAGCCGTTTGTTCATGTATTAAAAAATGGTTCTGGTGTTATAAAAAGAAAAATAGAAGAATTATTTTTAAATACAATGAGAGAAAGTGAAAAAAAAGCTCTAGCAACTCTTGTATATTATCCAGAACAAAAAATAGAATTAGTAATTAAAGAAGAAGAAAATATAGATGATTTTTATAGAATAAATATATATAGGCTTATAGAACTATGCAAGTATGCATCTAGTAAATATACTAGATCAAAGGTAAGAAAGTTATTACCAGAAGATTTTAAATATATAATAGAGGAACTTCTGCATGAGGATATAGATGGTCAACATAAGAAGGGTTATTATAAAAGTATAGTAGAAACTATAATAGAAATAGATAGAGCTAAAGAATTTATAATAGCTATATCAAAAGTTATACAAAAATTAGTAGTAGATAGATTACATATACTAGGAGATATATATGATAGAGGTCCAAGACCGGATATAGTAATGGACACTTTGATGGATTATCATTCAGTAGATATACAATGGGGTAACCATGATATACTATGGATGGGAGCGGCAGCAGGAGAAAAAACATGTATAGCAAATGCACTTAGAATATCTGCTAGGTATGCAAATTTAGACATTGTTGAAGATATTTATGGAATAAACTTATTACCGTTAGCTACATTTGCAATGGATATTTATAAAGATGATCCATGTAATTGCTTTGTGCCTAAAGTAAGCGATCAAGATGTATCAAGTACAGAAAAATCATTAATAGCAAAAATGCATAAAGCGATAAGTATAATCCAATTTAAACTCGAAGGTCAAGTAATAAATAGAAGACCAGAGTTTGGCATGAAACATAGATTGTTACTTAATAATATAAATTATGAAGAAGGAACTATAACTTTAAAAGGAAAAAGCTACAAACTAAAAGACTCTTATCTGCCAACTATAGATAAAAATGATCCATATAAATTTACAAGAGAAGAAGAAATAGTAATAGATAAATTAGTATTTTCTTTTAAAAATAGTGAAAAACTTCAAAAACATGTATCATTTTTATTTTCAAAAGGAAGTATTTATTTAACAGCAAATTCAAATTTACTAATACATGGATGCATACCTTTAAATGAAGATTCTAGTTTTATGGAGATTAAATTACAAGGAAAAGAATATAAAGGAAAAGCATTAATGGATAAGATGGAATCTTTAGCTAGAGAGGGTTACTTCTTTAAAGACAATACAAGTCAAAAGCAATACGGAATGGATATGATGTGGTATCTTTGGACTGGAAAATGTTCATCATTATTTGGTAAAGATGATATGACAACTTTTGAAAGGTACTTTATAGAAGAAAAGGAAGCTCATAAAGAAAATAAAAATCCATACTTTAAGTTAAGAGAAGATGAAGAAATGTGCGAAAAAATATTTAAAGAATTCAATTTAGACAGCAAAGATGCACATATAATAAATGGTCATGTGCCTGTAGAAAGCAAAAATGGAGAAAGTCCAATAAAAGCAAATGGTAAAATATTGGTTATAGATGGAGGATTCTCAAGAACTTATCAAAAGAAAACAGGTATAGCTGGATATACATTAATATATAATTCATATAGTTTACAATTAGTATCTCATAATCCGTTTACTTCTGCAGAAGAAGCAATAGTAAATGAAAGTGATATACTATCTACAACAGAAGTAGTAGAGCACAAAGATAAAAGAAAAACAGTAAGAGACACAGATGCAGGCATTAAATTACAAGAAGAAGTAGAAGATTTAAAATTACTTTTAATGGCGTACAAAAAGGGTCTAATAAAGGAAACATAAATCATTTAGTTTAGATGTTGCTCAAATGCTTATTGGTATAAATTTATAATATGTAAAAAAGAAGTCGAAAGGCTTCTTTTTGTATTAAGTAATAAATTTAGGGAATTATAAATAATAAACTTCTAAGTGAATGTTTGAAAATTAAAAAAAATTAGAATATAAATTTAATTTAAAAAAATATAGAGAAAAAGTTTTCAGAATACTTGACAGGCTTATGTAATTATTATAAAATTAATTTACAAGAAGAAGGTAAGACAAATATCGACTTTAAAATAAATTAATAAAATTGGATTGTTACTGATAGAGCAGGCAATACCTAAGTTAAGATATATGATATTTTGTATCTTGGTTTAGGTATTTTATGATTTATGCGGTAGTTAGTCAAATATGAAGGTATAAATAAAGTGAATTCCAATTCAATTTTAATTAAAGGAGTGAGTAAATAGACATGATTATTGAAAAAATTTATAACAACAATGTAGTATTGGTTATAGATGCAGAAAGTAAAAAAGAACTAGTACTCACTGGATGTGGAATAGGATTTCAAAAAAAAGTAGGACAAGAAGTAGATCAAAGTAAAATAGAAAAGAAGTTCATCACTGAAAATGATGGGTTAACAAAAAAAATAACTAAAATAGCAACTGAAGTTGATGAAAATATATTTAATGCAAGTTCTAAAATAATAGAATATGCAAAACAATATCTAGGATCAGAATTAGATGACTACATATATGCATCACTTACGGATCATATATCATTTGTCTTTAAACGATACGAACAAAATATTGAAATAAAAAACGATTTACTATATGAAATAAAGAGAATTCATAAAAAAGAATTTGAAGTTGGAAAATGGGCTATAGAATATATAAATAAAGAATTCAATGTTAAGCTTCCCATAGATGAAGCTGGATTTATAGCAATGCATCTAGTAAATGCAAATTATAAAGAAAATACAAGCGAATCATTTTTAATGACTAAGATTGTAAAGGAAATACTTAATATAATAAGATACTATTATTCTATAGAATTTGAAGAAGATGATTTTAATTATGATAGATTGGTTACTCATTTGAAATTCTTTGCTAAAAGATTAATAAAAAAGGAACAAGTAAAGGATAAAGATAATGAACTTATAAATGTAATAAAGATGCAATATAAAAAAGCTTATGATTGTGCATGTAAAATAAAACAATTTATAGAACAAAATCATGAGTATATAGTAACAGAAGATGAATTATTATATCTTACATTACACATTAACAGAGTTATATCTGCGATAAGCTAAATTAAAAAATTTAATAATAAATATAAAGTAAACGATAAAAGATTGTTACTGGTTAAGCAGGCAAGACTTAGGTTTATAAGAATATGAATGTACTTTAACGTTTATGTTATTAATTAAGTAAATATTTTAATAATAATATTGTATTTGATTAATAATATAGTAAAGGATATCTGTTTTTATAAATTTAAGTCTTTTTTTATTAACTAATAAGGATAAAGAAGCAATAAAATTTAGTCAATAATGGAATATATAAATTCCTAAAATAAATAAAAAAAATAAAAGATATATAAGGAGATACAAAATGAAAAAACTATTTGGTGTTTTACAAAGAGTAGGAAAAGCATTAATGTTACCAGTTGCGCTACTTCCAGCAGCAGGTATACTGCTAGGAGTAAGTAATGCACTTGCTAACCCAGCATTGATAGCTAGAATGCCTTTTCTTGCAAACGATACTTTCCAACTTATAGTTAGCATAATGGAAAAATCAGGTGGAATAGTATTTGGTAACCTACCTTTATTATTTGCAGTTGGTGTAGCTGTAGGTTTAACTGAAGGTGAAGGAGTTGCAGGTTTAGCTGCAATAGTTGGATTCTTAGTAATGAATACATCTATGGGAATTATGGCTGGAGTTACTCCTGATATGATGGGTAACCCAATGTATGCTACAGTTGATGGTATACCAACTCTTCAAACTGGAGTATTTGGTGGTATTATAATAGGTATTATTGCAGCTGGTTTATACAAAAGATTCTATAAAATTGAGTTACCTCAATATTTAGGATTCTTTGCAGGTAAGAGATTTGTTCCAATAGTAACAGCAGCTAGTGCTATTCTTGTAGGTATACTATTATCATGGATATGGCCACCTATACAAGATGGACTATTAAACTTCTCAAGAACAGTTATAGACGCAAATATAACAGTAGCAGCATTTATATTTGGTATAGTTGAAAGAGCATTAATACCATTTGGATTACACCATGTATTCTATAATCCATTCTGGTATCAATTTGGAGAATATGTAGATAAAGCTGGTAATTTAGTAATGGGTGACCAAAGTATATTCTTTGCACAACTTAAAGATGGTGTACCATTTACAGCAGGTACTTTCATGACTGGTAAATTCCCATTCATGATGTTTGGTCTTCCAGCAGCAGCGCTTGCTATAGTTCATACTTCTAAGCCTGAAAAGAGAAAATTTGTTGCAGGTATAATGGCATCAGCAGCACTTACATCTTTCTTAACAGGTATAACTGAGCCGATAGAATTTGCATTCTTATTCGTTGCTCCAGCGTTATTCGGAGTACACTGTATATTTGCAGGGGTATCATTCATGTTAATGCAAATACTTGGAGTTAAAATAGGTATGACATTCTCAGGAGGTCTTATTGACTTTATGTTATTTGGAGTTTTACCAAATAGAACACCTTGGTACTTAGTATTAGTTGTAGGTGCAGTGTTTGCAGTAGTATACTACTTCGGATTCAGATTCCTAATAACTAAGTTCGATTTAAAAACTCCAGGTAGAGAAGATGAGACTGAATCAGACTCAAATGTGACTTTAAGTAACAGTGAATTAGCATTTGGAATATTAGAAGCATTAGGAAATAAAGAAAATATAAAGAATTTAGATGCATGTATAACTAGACTTAGAGTTGCAGTTGAAGATATAAATAAAGTTGACCAAGATAAGTTAAAGTCTCTTGGAGCAGCTGGGGTTATGGTAGTTGGTAATAATCTACAAGCTATATATGGACCTAAATCAGATACATTAAAATCTGAAATAAATGAAATAATATCGGGAAAAGTTAAAGTAGCAAAACCTAAAAAAGTTGAACCGGTAAAAGTTGAAGAACCTAAAAAAGAAGTAGCAGCAACAACTTTAGATGAAGAAATAGTTTCATTAGTAAATGGTGAGTTATTAGATATATCTCAAGTTCCAGATGAAGTATTCTCAACAAAATTAATGGGAGATGGATTTGCAATAAAGTCTAAAGATGGAGATATATATGCACCAGTAGATGGAACTGTTGAAGTTATATTCCCTACAAAGCATGCGATAATAATAAAATCAACTGCAGGTAGAGAAGTACTTATACATTTAGGTATAGAAACAGTTAAATTAGAAGGTAAAGGCTTTGATATGTTTGTAGAAGTTGGACAAGAAGTTAAAGCTGGAGATAAATTAGTTAAAATGGACTTAGATTATATTGAAAAAAATGCAACATCAACAATAAGTCCAATTGTATTTACTAACTTAGAAGGAAGCGAAAAAGTTAGCATAAAAGCAGGTGCTATAAAAGCCAAAGAAGGAAATAGAATAAGTATAATAAAATAATTAAAAACTAAAACTAGTTATATAGCAATTAAAAAACTATATAGCTAGTTTTTTTATATAAATAATGTTATATCGAATAAGTTAGGATTTTGACATAATATATAAAATACAGTATAATTAACAGGTGAATTTAATTAGAAAAGATGATCTTTAAAGAGGTGGAAAGTGTGGATAATATAGTAATACAACCAGTATTGGTTGGTGGAGATATAAACTGCTATAGTGTAGCAAGAGCATACCATGAAGCTTATGGAGTTAAGTCTATAGCTTTTGGTAGATATGCATTAGGAGCAACTAAAGATAGTAATATAATAGATTTTAGAATTGACCCAAGAATAACTGAAGAAGAAGAGTTTATACAAGTATTATTGAAAACTGCAGATGAATTGGCAGCACCTAACAAAAAGTTAATAATAATGGGGTGTACTGATGAATATGCAGAACTAATAATAGACCATAAAGATATATTAAAAGAAAAATATATAGTACCTTATATAGATAGTGACCTAAAAAATAAGTTAATAGAAAAAGAATTATTCTATCAAATGTGCGAAGAAAAAGGGTTAGATTATCCTAAGACCTTCATATACTCAAAAGGTGATAAAATAGAAGAGTTTGGATTTAACTACCCAGTTATAATAAAGCCTTCTGACAGTGTATTGTACTGGCAATTCCCATTTGAAGGTATGAAAAAAGCATATGTAGCTAACGATGAAAAAGAATTTATAGAAATAACTAAATCAATATATGCTGGTAAGTATGATAAAAATTTAATAATACAAGACTTTATACCAGGTGATGATTCACATATGAGAGTTTTAACTTGTTATTCAGACCAACATGGTAAAGTTAAAATGATGTGTTTAGGACATGTACTATTAGAAGAACATACTCCAAAAGGAATAGGAAATCATGCAGCTATAATAACAGAGTATGATGGACCTTTAATGGAAAAGTTCAAAACATTCTTAGAAGATATAAACTATACAGGGTACTCTAATTTTGACATAAAGTTTGACACTAGAGATAACACGTATAAAGTATTTGAGATAAACTTAAGACAAGGTAGAAGTAATTACTATGTAACAAGTTCTGGGAATAATATAGCTAAATACATAGTAGAAGACAGAGTATTCAATAAAGAGTTAGATTTAAAAATTCAAAAGGATCCATTTTTCTGGCATGTTATACCAAACAATGTAGTTTACAAGTATGTTAAGAATAAAGACCTAGTTAACAAAGCTAAAGAATTAAAGTCACAAGGGAAAAGCGCAACATCATTTGGATATGACAAAGATTTAAAAGGAAACTTCAAGAGAAGTTGGTATATATTCTTATATAATATAAACCAAATGAGAAAGTTCAAAAAATACTGCAAATAGATTGGTGATATGATTATGGAAACTAACAAGACAGTTGGAGTGATTGGTGGGCTAGGGCCTATGGCTACGGTTTATTTTTATGATATGATAGTTAGATTGACAGATGCAAAATCTGATCAAGAACATATTGATATGATAATAACTAATCGTGCAACAACACCTGACAGAACTAATTATATAATTGGAAAGTCTCCAAACAGTCCTGTAGAGGTACTTATAAAAGATGCTAAAAAACTAGAACAATATGGAACTGATTTTTTAGTAATTACATGTAATACAGCACACTATTTTTATGGACAGATAGCAGGAAGTGTAAATATACCAGTTATAAATATAATAGAAGAAACTGTTAAATATGCAAAACAAAAGGGTCATAAGAAACTAGGTATACTGGCTACAACGGGAAATATACAGACAAAACTTTATCAAAATATGTGTGAGAAATATGATATAGATTACTTAGTATTAGATAATGAAAAACAAGATCATATAATGGATATCATTTATAAAGATATAAAAAGTGGAAAAAGTGCAGATATGGATAAATTCAATAGCGTTATTAAACATTTAAAAGAAAATAATTGCGATGGTGCTATACTAGGCTGTACAGAACTTTCTATTTTAAAAAATGATAATGATTTAGATAATGAATTTTATATAGATTCTCTAGAAGTTTTAGCTAGAAAAACTATAAATTCATGTGGAAAAACAGCTAAGTAGTTATTTATTCAGTTAATAAAATATATTTTATTAACTGAATAAATATAAAATAGAGTAGTTAAAGCTACTCTATTTTTCTAGAAATTATTATGAAAAAAATCTCATATTTAGTAACAATTTGCAATTAAAAATATAGAGAATTTATGTTATACTACATACTTAAGAACAATTAGGAGGAGAGCTGGGTATGAAATTACTAGAAATAATGAATGAGGTAATATTTACTTGCAATAAGCTTTGGGATGATGTAAAAAACACAGAGATAAAAGATTTAGCATACAATTCTTCAAAATGTGAAGATGGATATATATTTGTAGCGATAAAAGGTGAAACAGTAGATGGACATAAATACGCACAAAAGGCATATGAAAGAGGAAGTAGAGTATTTATACTACAAGATGATATAGAACTTAATGAGGATGCTATAAAACTATTTGTAGAAGATAGTAGAATCGCTTTATCAAGGATGTCATCAAATTATTTTGGTAATCCATCAAAAGATTTAAAGATTATAGGAGTTACAGGTACAAAAGGAAAAACTACTATAACAAATTATATAAGTGAAGTTTTAAATAAAGCAGGGTTAAATACAGGTGTTATAGGAACTAATGGAACTTTTTACAACGGCAAAAGTGAAAAAACTGTTAATACAACACCAGAAAGTTATGAGTTACACAGAATATTTAGGACTATGCTAGATAGTGGTGTTAAATGTGTATCTATGGAAGTATCATCAGGTGGAATAATGATGGAGAGGGTTAAAGATATTGAATTTGATATAGCAATATTCTCAAACTTATCAACGGATCATGTAGGACCAAAAGAACATCCAACATTTGAACACTACTTAGAATGTAAAGCAAAATTATTCACATTAGCAAAGCATGGTATTGTTAATATAGATGACAAATATGCAAAACAAATAATAGAAAAATCAACTTGCGATATAGAAACTTTTGGTATAGAAAATAAAGCTGATATAGTTGCAAACGATATAGACTACTCTAGAGCCCTAGATTCATTAGGTGTAAGCTTTAATGTACAAGCGAAAAATGAAGAATTTAATGCATATATATGTTCACCAGGAACATTTAGCATATATAATGCTTTAGCAGTTATATCAGTTTGTAGATATTTAAAAGTTGATCAACACATAATGTTAGACGCATTAAGAAATGCAAAAGTAAAAGGAAGGGTAGAAGTATTGCCAATTCTTGATTATGCAACTATAATAATAGATTATGCTCATAATGGAGTAAGTTTAGAAAATATATTACAAACATTAAAAAAATATGATCATAATAGATTAATATGCTTGTTTGGGTCAGTAGGTGGAAGAACAGAGCTAAGGAGAAAAGAACTTGGAGATGTAGCATCAAGAGAATGTGATTTGTGTATACTAACAAGTGATAACCCAGATTTCGAAGACCCAATGAATGTAATAAAAGATATAGCAGATTCATTTGAAAACTCAGATTGTGAATATATAGTAGAGCCAGACAGAAGAGTAGCTATTGAAAAAGCTATAGAAATAGCTAAAGAAGGCGATATGATAGTATTTGCAGGAAAAGGTCATGAAGAATATCAGCTTATAAAAGGTCAAAGGATACCTTTTAGTGAAACTGAAATAGCTATAAATGCATCTAAAAAAATCATGGCAAATAAAGAGAGAAAACAACTTTCATAATAAAAACAAACTAGAAAAGAGAAGTTTTATTACTTCTCTTTTCTATATAATAAAACCTGATAATCTATACAGATTATTATTGAAAAATGTAGAATAGATAGAGGTGAATTTATGGATAAAGAAACTATATTTTTAACATTGCTTGAAAAATCAAGCTTAATAATAGTTTTATTTATAATAATAACTAAGATAAAAAAATTTAAATACATATTTCAAAAAGAAAATTATAAGAACCATGATTTAGCAGTTATATCAATGATATTTAGTTTATTAGCTATTTTAGGAACATATAATGGTATTAGTGTAGAGGGATCATTAGCTAATACAAGAATAATGGCTATAGTATCTGGAGGTATATTATTTGGACCATTAGTAGGAGTAACATCAGGTTTTATATCTGGTTTTCACAGATATTTTATAGATATAAATGGAATTACATCTTTTCCATGTTTTATATCTAGCATATTTGCGGGTATATTATCAGGATATTTTAGTAAGAAATTAAAGGAAAAATATAAGTGGATTTGCGGAATTATGTGTGGAGTAATATCAGAAAATGTAACTATGGTTTTAATATTTTTTATGTCCAAACCGCATAATGTAGCAGTATCAATTATAAGCAAGATATATGTACCTATGATAGTTGGACAAATTGGAATAGGTTTTTTAGTTTCTATAGTACAAGCTATAAAAAAAGAAAAAGAAGAAATTGCTGCTTTTCAGTCCAAGTTAGCCCTAGATATAGCTAATAAAACTTTGCCATACTTTAGATGTGTTAATGAAGAGTCTTTAAAAGTTATATGTAGGATTATAAAAGAAGAGATAAATTCAGATGCAGTAGCGATAACAGATACAGAAAAAGTATTAGCATATGTAGGAGTTGGAGAAGAAGCCTTTGATAATCCTAATATAGAGCTTAGTAACACAACTAAAGATGCAATGAAAGAAAATAAAATATTAAATATAAAGGTATGTAAAGAAGAATATTCTTTAAGTGAAAAAGTAAACCTAAAAACAGGTATGATTATACCGTTAACAGATTCTCAAGGGGTTATGGGAAGTTTGAAAATATATTATACAAAAAAGTATGATATAAGTTATTCGAAAAAATCTTTAGCAATAGGATTATCTCATATTATATCTACACTAATGGAAATATCAAAGATTGAAAAAATTAAAGAAGCTAAGAATAAAGCAGAAATAAAAGCATTACAAACTCAAATAAATCCACATTTTTTATTCAATGCATTAAATACCATAACTTCTTTTATAAGAATCAATCCGGATAAAGCAAGGCAACTTATAATAAATTTAGCTACATATATGAGGTATAACTTAGAAGTGAATGATAATCTTATAAATATACATAAAGAATTAGAACAAGTAAAGGCATATGTAGAAATAGAAAAAGCGAGATTTGGAGATAAATTAAGTGTAGTTTATAATATAGATGAAGATATAAAAATAACAATACCAAGTTTAATAATACAGCCATTGGTAGAAAATGCAATTATACATGGAATAAGAAAAAATAGTGAACGTGGAACTGTTATAATAGGTGTAAATAAATCTGAAAATGGAGTTAAAGTTTGGGTAGAAAATGATGGTATTGCTATAGATGAAGATATAATTAAAAAAGTATATAATGACGATATGCCAGAAAACAAGATAGGACTTTATAATGTTCATTTGAGATTGAAACTAATTTATGGACAAGGATTAAATATATATAGATTAAGGCATGGAACTAAAATAGAATTTGAGATTTAGGATGGAGGATATTATGAGATCAATAATAGTTGAAGATGAATTTCCTGCAAGAGAGGAGCTTAAATATTTTATAAACAACTTTAGTGACATAGAGATTATTAATGAGTTTGATAATGGATTAGATGTATTAAAATTTATACAAGAAAATAGTGTAGATGTTATATTTTTGGATATTAATATACCGTTACTAGATGGCATGTTACTTGCAAAAACTATAAAGCAATTTAAGAGAAGCCCTAAAATAGTATTTATTACTGCATATAAGGAGCATGCAGTAGATGCATTTGAGCTTGAAGCGTTTGATTATATACTAAAACCATATTCAGAGAAAAGAATAGTTTCTACGTTGAACAAGCTTAAAAAAAGTAATGAAATAGATAATAAAAGCACAAAAGTAAACTCATTAACTAAAGAAATTGCATTATCAAGTGTAAGTTTATGGAAAAATGATAAATTAATTGTGATAAATATAAGTGATATATACTACTGTGAAGCTAAAGAAAGAGAAACTATAGTATTTACCAAAGACAGTGAGTATATAGTAAAAACGTCTATAACAGAATTTGAAAAAAATCTGAAAAATAATTTATTTTTTAAAACTCATAGATCTTATATAGTAAATACCTCTAAAATAAAAGAAATAATACCTTGGTTTAATAATACCTATAAACTGAAATTAAAAGATATAAATTCAGAGATACCAGTTAGTAGAAGTAAAATAAAAGATTTTAGAAAAATTATGAATGTATAAATGTATTTTATGTATGAATTTATGCATTTCATGTAAAAACAAATCTTCTTCATATAAATAAACGTTATTATATTATTAGAAATAATAAATATTGAAAATAATTAAAAAATTTATGGAGGAGAAAACGATATGATGACATTTTTAGGTTGTTTAGCATTTCTTGTAGGTGGATATTTCATATATGGTTCGATTGTTGAAAAATCAGTGAAATTAGATGACTCAAAGGCAACACCAGCAACAAGGCTTCAAGATGGAGTAGACTTTGTTCCAATGCCTTGGCATAAAGTATTTCTAATACAATTTCTTAATATAGCAGGGGTAGGTCCAATATTTGGTGCAGTATCGGGGGCATTATTTGGTCCAGTAGCATTTTTATGGATAACGTTTGGTACTATCTTTGCAGGAGGAGTTCATGACTTCTTATCAGGAGTAATATCAATGAGACATGATGGTAGTTCTATATCAGAAATAGTTGGTATATACCTAGGAGATAAGATGAAGGTAATGATGAGAATATTCTCAGTAGTATTACTAGTTTTAACAGGTACAGTATTTGTTACATCTCCAGCTGGTTTATTAGCTGCAATGACAGGAAAGACAATTCTTTTCTGGACAGTGATAATAATTGTTTACTATATAATAGCTACTATATTACCGGTTGATAAAGTTATAGGTAAAATATATCCATTATTTGGAGCAGCATTACTTACTATGGCTTTTGGTTTAGCAGGAGCACTAATAATAGGACAAATTAATGGAACTATGACAATGGCTGAATTAACTTTAGATAACTTACATCCAGGAGGGTTATCTGTATTCCCATTCTTATTTACTACAATAGCATGTGGAGCATTATCAGGATTCCACTCAACGCAATCGCCAATGATGGCTAGGTGTATAAATAGAGAAAGTGAAGCAAAAAGAGTATTCTATGGAGCGATGGTTGCCGAAGGTGTTATAGCTTTAGTATGGTGTGCTGTTGCAATAGCATTCTTTGGAGGAACTGAAGGGTTATCTGGTGGCTTAGTGGAATTTGGAGGACCATCAGGTGTTGTAACTCATATATCAAAATCATTATTAGGTCAAGTAGGAGCAATTCTTGCGATATTAGGAGTAGTTGCATGTCCTATAACGTCAGGAGATACTGCATTTAGAAGTGCTAGACTTACAATAGCAGATGCTTTTAATATAAAGCAAGAAGGTTTAAAAAATAGATTTATATTAGCAATACCACTATTTGCAGTTTGTATAGGACTTACTTTCATAGATTTCAATGTAATCTGGAGATACTTTGCTTGGTCTAACCAAACATTAGCCACTATATTTTTATGGACGGGTACAGTGTACTTGCTTAAGAATAAAGCTAACTACTGGATAACTTTAATACCTGCAACATTTATGAGTGCTGTATGTACTGCATATATATTACAAGCAAAAGAAGGATTTAAGCTAGATGCTATATTCTCTAATTCAGTAGGTATAGTTGTTGCAACAATATTATTTATAGTGTTTATGATAAATAAATCTAAAGTTCAAGAAAATAAAAAATCTACAAGTATAGTTTAATAATATAATGTAAAATAAAAAGCCTTCTTTATATAGTTATAAATATAGAGGGTTTTTTTATATACTAAGAATATATACTCAGCAGGAGACTGTGCAACTATAAAAATATAGATACGTATGTACCATTAGCAACAGGAGCTAACAATGCATTCCAAGGTTCATTAGGTTCAATTTGCTTAAATGTTATGAACATGGAAGCAGGCTCAACTGGTATTACAGAAAGTCAATCCAAAAAATTAGGATCAGATTTTAACCAAACTAACTACTATCCAGGTAGAGATAAGATATATGTAAAGCTTGTTTATGATGCAAAGACAAAAGTAATATTAGGAGAGCAAGTGGGTGGATTTAAGGATTCAGTTCAAAGAACGAATGTAATAGCTGCAGACATATTTGGTAAATTAGCAACTGTCCAATTAGGTTATGTTAGACGCCACCATTTTCTAGAACGTGGGATGTATTAAACGTAGCAGGAAACGGATGTAAATAATAAATAAAAATCATTACAATGAACTTATGCTAAAATGTAGTTTTATAGAGTGCGTAAAACAAGAAAGGGCTGATATAAATATGAAATCAAAATTTAAACAAATAGTAAAATCAGAGACATTAACCGGTATACTACTTATATTTGCTACAATAATCTCGCTAATAATAGCAAATAGCAATTTAGGGCAAACTTATCATCATCTATTTAGTGAAGTTGAACTATTTGGTCATTTTAATATTCATATGATAGTAAATGATTTCTTTATGGCAATATTCTTCTTATTAGTAGGATTAGAAATAAAACACGAAATATTACACGGACATTTATCAAGCTTGAAAAAAGCTACGTTCCCAATAATAGCTGCACTTGGTGGAGTTTTAGTTCCGGCAATTATATTTACAATATTTAACCATGGTACGCTATTTGAACATGGTATAGGTGTTCCAATATCAACTGATATAGCATTTGCTATTGGTATATTTATGATGTTAAAAAGTAAGATGAACCCTTCGTTAAAAATATTCCTATTATCATTAGCAATAGTTGATGACTTAATATCGATATTATTAATCGGAATTTTATACTCATCAAATATAAACTTTGAATTCTTATCATTAGCATCAGCTATAATGCTTGTACTAATTCTTATGAACAAAAAATTTAAAGTGAATAAAGTAACACCATACATGTTAATCGCTTTAGTATTATGGTTTTGCATATATGAAAGTGGTATTCATGCCACTATAAGTGGTGTATTGTTAGCACTTGCTATACCAACAAAAGTATTAAAAAATGAAAAAGAATCGGTGTCTCAAAAATTAGAGCATAAGCTAAATCCTTTATGTAACTTATTTATATTACCTTTGTTTGCCTTAGTAAATACAGCTATAAGCTTAAGTATTGATATAGACTTAGCTTCTTCGAATACTTTAATAGTAGGTATAGTTTTAGGATTGGTGATTGGTAAACCGTTGGGTATAATATTGTTTACATTTATAGCGGCGAAACTTGGAATAACAGAAAAACCTGAAAATGCAACTTGGGTATCTATATTTTCAGTATCATTACTTGCAGGTATAGGATTTACTATGGCTATATTCGTAGCTGAAATAGCATTTGAAGCTACTCCAGAGTATATAAGTATAGCTAAAATTTCTATATTAGGAGCATCTATATTGTCTATAATATCAACTTATATAGTTGCAACTATTTCTAGCAGAGTAAGTACTCATAATATGAAAATTTCTAACAATACTGAATCTGAAAGCGTAGCATAATAGTTTGTTAATTTAAGTGTAGCACTTTATTATCATGCTAAAACAAATACCTTAGAAGGTACCTTGTAATTTAGACACTTTCTAGGTCTATTATTTATTAAATTAATCATTAAAATTCAAATTAAGTTCTAACTGATCATATCCAATTGTTATATTTTTAAAAATAGTAAAAAGTATGTAGCAGAGCCATTAAAGATCAAAGTGGTAGAGT
Organism: Romboutsia sp.; assembly: GCF_035470145.1. Classification (GTDB taxonomy): domain Bacteria; phylum Bacillota; class Clostridia; order Peptostreptococcales; family Peptostreptococcaceae; genus Romboutsia_D. The sequence continues at coordinate 41,882 of NZ_DATIRC010000114.1, read as the reverse complement.
CAATGAAAATGATAACTGTAAATGAAGAAAAAAATATTAAAAAAGCTTATAGAATATGGTAAAACCATAACTATAAGCCTTTTATTATTATACATTAAATCTGAATAATATAACATCTCCATCTTTAACTATATATTCTTTACCTTCAAGTCTAACAAGGCCTTTTTCTTTAGCAGCACTCATAGTACCAACTCCAACTAAGTCGTTAAATGCTATAGTTTCTGCTCTTATGAATCCTCTTTCTATATCTGAGTGTATCTTTCCACCAGCAGCAGGAGCTTTTGTACCAACTTTTATAGTCCAAGCTCTAACTTCTTGAGGACCAGCTGTTAAGTAAGACATTAGTCCAAGTAAAGCGTAAGAAGACTTTATTAACTTATCTAATCCTGATTGTTCTAGTCCTAATGTTTCTAAGAATTCTTTCTTTTCTTCATCAGTATCAAGCTCAGCTATTTCTGCTTCTATTTGAGCACAAACAACAACAACTTCTGCATCTTCTGTAGAAGCAAATTCTCTAACCCTATTAACGTATTCGTTACCTTCAGCCTCATCAGCTAAATCATCTTCACTTACGTTAGTAGCATATATTACTGGCTTAGAAGTAAGTAGGTTTAATGAATCAACAAAAGCCTTTTGGTCATCATTAAAGTCCATAGTTCTAACACATTTACCATCTTCTAAAGTAACCATTATTTCTTTTAAAAATTCAAGTTCAGCAGCAAGTGCTTTATCAGCTCTAGCAGCTTTAGCTCCTTTTTGTATTCTTCTTTCTAATATCTCTATATCAGAGAATATTAATTCTAAGTTTATAGTTTCTATATCTCTTAAAGGATCAACAGAACCATCAACATGGACAACATTAGGATCTTCGAAGCATCTAACAACGTGAACTATAGCGTCAACTTCTCTTATGTGAGATAAGAACTTGTTCCCAAGACCTTCACCTTTAGAAGCACCTCTAACTAATCCTGCTATATCACAGAATTCTATAGCTGTAGGAACTACCTTTTTAGAATCATATAATTCCTTTAATTTGTTTAACCTCTCATCTGGAACAGAAACAACACCAACGTTTGGTTCTATTGTACAGAAAGGGTAGTTTGCAGATTCTGCGCCTGCTTGAGTTATTGCATTAAATAGTGTACTTTTACCTACATTTGGTAAACCAACTATACCTAATTTCATAGTCATCGTCCTCTCTTTTGTGATATTTATATATTATAAATTTAAACAACCTATTAAGGCATCAAATTGGGTTAAAAAGCCAATTTCGCAAATTTACAAAATTCTATTATAGACATACATATTGATTATACCTCATATATATAATAGATGTAAACTACACATTTACATCTATAATTTTATATACTAAGGATTTAGAACCTATCTGGTTTGTGGGGAAGTTCTAAATCCAACAACTAAACTTGAAGTAATTCGTTAATACGTTGTTTAGGTAATGGACCTGTTTTGCAACATTTTAGGCGAAATGAGTAAAGTGGTTCGCCCACACGTGGCTCAAAATGTTTCGCCTATATATAGCTCAAAATCGAATTTTTTTATTGGGGTTGATTTTATGATGTTTTCAATTATTTTATTTACATCGATAGCCTTAAGTTTAATACTTAATGGATATATGGAAAATATACTTATAATCTTGTCAACAGTAATAATTTATAAGCAAATAATAATTAACAAAGATTATAAATATATGATTTATGCTCTTATTATTTCCTTTATTGGTGTAAACTTAATGGTAACTTTTGGATTTAGAGATTACATAAGCTTTAGAGATATACAGCCAGGAGAAGATGAAGAAGAAACATTAATATTATTAGTTTCAGAAGGAGAGTATAAACATTATAATTTAAGAGAAAGATCTACACAAATTCACTATGAAAAAGGATACGAATCTTTATTCAGAGGCATCAAAGATTTATACAAATACAAAAGTTATTATAATGAGTTAGGAGATAGTGATTTTAAAGAAGAGGCAGAAGAAGTTGCAACAAAGTTAAGTTATCAATTAGATGAAGGATATAAGGTAGTTAATTCTTACATGTATACTCAACCATATTTTGAACATTCATTGGAAGATATAGTTTCTAAAGGGTACAAAAAAATAATTATTTGTCCATTATTCATGACAGAAGGAAAAGATTATGAAATATTTAAACAAAGGTATGAAAAATTAAATTTAGTATCTTATAATTTAGTAGATATAGAAATACTAGAACCTTTTTATAAGTCAAATAACTTGGCAATGGTTTATAAAAATGAAATATTAAAAAATATAAGGAGCTTAGAAAAAGATTCGGGTGTATTATTAATAGGATTATACAATAAAAATAATTTAGAGCAAGATATATTATTTAGAGAAAAAATAAAAGAATACATAGAACATGAAGAAAAAAACATAGACATTCAAATAAAATTACCTCTTTTAGAAAATAATAAAAAAGATATAATAAAATCAGGAGAAGAATTGCTAGAATATGGAATTAATACCTTGTATGTTGTATTACCAACATGTACAATTGACACTATGTATACTAAACATTTAGTTGAAAGTATACTTGAAGACCTTGATATGGGGAATACTAAGTTTTATTATATAAATCCTGAGAAAAAAACGGATGCAATAGTAGACGAAATTTTTAAAAGAATATCATTAATGAATCAAATAGGAGGATAAAATGGAAAAAGACATTAAGAAAATAAATCTAGGTAAAAATATTAATCTAACATTAATACCAGCTACAAAGTTTAAGTCTAATCTTGTTAGCATTTACATACAAAGGATACTAGACAGAGAAGAAACTACAAAGAATGCATTAATACCAGCTATTATCACTAGTGGATGTGAAAAATATCCAAGTTTAAGAGAAATATCAAATAAGTTAGATGATTTATATGGTTCTTCTATGGTAGGAGATGTTTCTAAAAGAGGAGAGCGTCAAGTAATTACTTTTAAAATAATAAGTACTAATGAAAGATATTTAGATGAAAAAATATTTACAAATGTAATAGAATTTTTCAATGAGGTTTTAAATAATAATTTAGTGATTGATGGTGGATTTAATAACGAATATTTAGACATAGAAAAAACTAACTTAAAAGATAGAATACAAGCAAAGATAAATGATAAAAGTAGATATGCACTTGAAAGAACTTTTGAAGAAATGTGTAAAGGTGAAAGATTTAGTATAAGTGAACATGGTTATGAAGAAGATTTAGATAAAATAAATGCTAAGGGCTTATATGAACACTATAAAAACATAATAAGAACTTCTCCTATAGATATAGTTGTAGAAGGTGACTTTGACGAAAAAGAAGTTATAGATATAATAAGTAAAAACTTCACTTTTGAAAGAGGAGAAATAATACAAATTCCTAGAGAAGAATATAAAAAAGATATAAAAGAAGTAAAAGTAGTTGAAGATAAGATGGACATAACTCAAGGTAAGCTAGTTATGGGATATAGAACTAATATAGACTTTAAAGATGAAGATAAATATTATCCTTTAATAGTAGGGTGTAATGTGTTAGGTGGCGGACCACATTCTAAAATGTTTATAAATATAAGAGAAAAAGAAAGTTTATGTTATTATATTTATTCATCAGCTGAAAAATACAAAGGAATACTATTTGTATCATCAGGAATAGAAGTACAAAACTATGAAAAAACTGTAGAACTAGTTAAAAAACAATTAGAAAGCATAAAAGCAGGAGAAATATCACAAGATGAAATAGAAAATAGCAAAAGCGCATTAATAAATTCAATGAAGTCATTATCTGATAGTATAGGTGGAATGTCTGATTTTTATTTTGCACAAGGTATGAGTAATACAAATTCTACAATAGAAAAAATAATAGATAATGTAGTTAAGGTTAAAAGTGAAGATATAGTTAAAGCTTTTGAGAAAATAGAACTTGATACTGTTTATTTCTTAAGAAACTAAGTGAGGTGATATATATGAAAAAAATAACTAATGATATATTAAAAGAGCAAATTTATTATGAGAAATTAGAAAATGGATTAGACGTTTACTTTATGCCTAAACATGGATTTACTAAAAAGTATGCAGTTTTAGCAACTAATTATGGTTCTAATGAATTAGAATTTATTCCAATCGGAGAAAATGAAAAGATTAAGGTTAATGAAGGTATAGCACATTTCTTAGAACATAAAATGTTTGAACAGCCAGATGGAGGCAATGCCTTTGATAAATTTTCTAAGTGGGGAGCAAGTGCAAATGCCTTCACAAATTTTACAACAACTGCATATTTATTTTCAGCAACTGAAAATTTTTATGATAGTTTAGAGCATTTAATAGATTATGTGCAAACTCCTTATTTTACAGATGAAAATGTAGAAAAAGAAAAAGGAATAATTGAACAAGAAATAAAAATGTATGATGATGACCCTGAGTGGAATGTTTACTTTAATTGTTTAAAAGCATTATATGTAAATTACCCTGTAAGAGTTGATATAGCAGGAAGTGTTGAAAGTATCTACAAAATAACAAAAGAAGAATTATATAAATGCTATAATACATTTTATAACCCAGGGAATATGGCGTTATTTGTTGTAGGAGATTTAGAAGTTGATAAAGTTATAGAAGTAGTTAAGAAAGTTAATCATTATGATGTAGCTAAATTATCTAATGAAATACAAAAATTTTATCCGGAAGAACCAAACAGAGTTAATGAAAAAGAGAAAGTAGCTAAATTTCCTATATCAATGCCTATGTTTAACATAGCTTTTAAAGATAATAAAGTAGGTATAAGAGGAAATCAACTTTTAAGAAAAGAGATAGTTACAGAAATATTAATAGATATAATATTTAAAAGAGGTAGTAGATTATTTGAAGATTTATATATGAAAGGTCTTATAAATGACAACTTTGGTGGAGGGTTCTCCTCTCAAGTAGATTATGGATTTACTATAATTGGAGGAGACTCTAAAGATCCTAAAGAAGTTAAAAGAATAATATTAGAGCATATAGAAAAATATAAAAAAGATGGATTAAATAAAGAAGAATTTGAAAGAGTTAAAAAGAAGAAAATAGGAAACTTTTTAAAATATTTTGACTCAGTAAACTTTATAGCGAATAATTTTATATCTTATAATTTTAAAGGGATAAACTTACTAGATTATTTAGACGTAGTGAAAGATGTTACTTTTGAAGAGGTAGAAGAAAGATTAAATTCTCATTTAAAAGAAGAATATTGTATAATATCTATAGTAGAACCAACTAAAAATTAAACTATATAAAAGGGATGTATCAAAATAAAGATTAGCCCGAAGCAAAAATGAACTCTAATGATTAGAGTTCATTTTTTATGTACAGAATTAATTTATGCAAAAATATAGATATATTTTATTATTTATACAAAAAGAGAGTATCTCTTTTAATAAATTTTAAAAATCATTTTGAGACACTCCCTTTTGTACTTAATTAGCTAATAAAAAACTAAAAAAATTCTAAATGCAGATATATCAATATATAAGATAGGATTATAAACTTAAGAAATCATTACTGTTAGTTGACAAAAGATACAACTTTATCATAACATAAAGTTGCATCAAGAAAAAACTTGTATAAAAAATAAAGTTGTTTCTTGGATGATTTAAAAAATAAGGGAGATTAATTAAAAATATGATAAACAAAGCAAAAAAAAATAATTGTGTATTTATAATATCTTTAATATTAACCAGTGTAGTAGTAGTTACAGGAATGGTTTCACCAAATATGTTTGAAAAGATATCAAGATCTATGTTTAATATAGTTATAAATAATTTTAGTTGGGTTTATATAATTGGAATGCTTGTACTTGTATTCTTTGCTTTATTTTTAGCATTTAGTAAATATGGAAATATAAGACTAGGTAATGATACTGATAGACCTGAGTTTAGCAATCTATCATGGTTTTCTATGTTATTTGGTGCAGGAATGGGTATAGGATTAGTATTCTTCGGATCAGTAGAGCCTATGAAACATTTTATAAAACCAATAGGAGCACAACCAGGATCTGGTGAAGCTGCAAAATTTGCAATGCAACAATCATATATACATTGGGGACTGCACCCATGGGCAGCCTACTCTGTAATGGGATTAGCACTTGCATACTTTCAATTTAGAAAGGGCGCGCCAGGTCTTATAAGCAGTATATTTTTACCTATATTAGGAGAAAAAGGTGTAAGAGGACCTATAGGAAAGGCAATAGATATATTAGCGGTATTCACAACAGTAACTGGAATAGCAACATCATTAGGTATGGGAACAATGCAAATTGCTGGTGGATTAGAATATATGTTTAATATAGAAAATACTATTAAAACACAAATAGTTATTATAGCAATTACTACAGTTTTATACATAATAAGTTCAACTAGTGGTTTGGATAAAGGGATAAAGATGCTTTCTAATGTAAATTTAAGTTTAGCTGCATTTATATTGATTGGATCTATATTTATAGGACCAAAATTAGATATGATAAAAAATTTAGGGAATGGTGGAGTAGCATATTTAACAGAGTTTATATCACAAAGTTTATATATGGATCCTACTAAAGCTTGGATTAGCGAATGGAGAGTTTTCTATTGGGCACTATGGATAGCATGGATACCTTTTGTAGGTATATTTATAGCTAGAATTTCCAAAGGAAGAACAATAAGAGAATTTATAATAGGAGTAACTATAGCTCCTGCACTGGCATGTATAATATGGTTTACTGTATTTGGAACTTTGGGAATGAATTTAGGAACAGAGTTTGCAGCTACGGCCACATCAGTAACAGAAACTGCATTATTTAAAGTATTTTCAAATTATCAATTTGGGAATATATTATCTATTGTAGCAATGATATTATTATGTACATTCTTTGTATCATCGGCAGATTCAGCAACATATGTATTGGGAATGTTTACATCAGATGGAGATTTAAATCCAAGCAATGGTAAAAAGATAGTGTGGGGAATAATTCAAGCAGGTATGGCAATTTCACTTTTGTTATCAGGTGGACTTAAGACATTACAGACAGTATCTATAGTATCAGCATTTCCATTTACTATAATAGTTAGTATAAGTATTATATCTATTGTTAAGGCACTTAGAGAAGAAGTTAAACAAAAACACAAGTCTTTGTCATATAGACATACAGAAAAGAAGTATTAAACAAATTAAATGATATAGCACATAGTAAATCAAAGATATCCATATAAATAAGTATAATTAAATATTTTATATTTATATAAATTTTAAAATTAAATATAATTTCATGTAGGTATAAAAAATAAAAATAGAATGGTGGACTTACAAATTTATCATTCTATTTTTTATTTCAAAATTATGTTTATATAAAAATTAAGTAAACATACTTTTAATTATTTTCATATTCATCGGATAGGTCGTATAAAAATGCAGGAACTGAATGATGTATACTAGTATCTCCAACAACCATAAGGATATCACTTTCTCTAAATTCAATATAAGGGCCAGGCGAAAGTATAAGCTCTCCGTTGCGTTTTATACCGACTATGGTTGCACTTGTATGTTGCCAAAATTTAGTTTCTGCAGCTGTTAAACCTATGAACTTACATTCTTTTGTAATTTCAAATTCAAACGGTATAAGAGGATTGATATTAGATAATCTACTAGAATAATCTATTATCTTATTTATGTTATCAATAATTTCATTTTCTAATTTAGATTTTGATATCAGTAATTTTTGTAAATTAGATTTATATGAGGATATATTGGTAATATTCTGATTTTTATTTAAAAAAGACAATGCTTTTTCGGCGGATAAAACTAAAATTCCTTTACCTTTAACGCTAGAAACTACTTCTAAATCCTCAAGTACCTTCATAGCTCGGCGTATTGTTTCGGGAGAAACATTATATGTTCCTGCTAAAGAAGACCTTCCACGAAGTAAGCTTCCCTCTTGTATTTCTCTAAGGTGTATCTTGTTGGCTATATCTAACGCAATCTTATGATAGATAGGTAATGAGCAATTCTTTTCCATTTTTCCTCCTGAAATATATATTTTAATACATATTATTTTATACTTTATATATAAATATGTCTATATGATTAAAATTAATTAAAGCATTAATGATATTAAAGGTACAATTGAATATAATGTATGTTATTATTATGAACAAACTGTTATAATATTACAATAAACTTCATAAAAAATACAAGTTATATTTGCATACTAAGGAAAAGATATATAACCACGAAATAAAAAATATTAGAGGTTGAAAAATATTAAAAATAAGAGGTGATAGTATGGATAGAGTAGCATTTAGTATATTTGGAATAGACGTTATGTGGTATGGTGTTCTTATGGCTACTGGCATGATTTTAGGAACTTTAATAGCCTTAAAAGAGGCAAAAAGAGTTGGAATAAAAGAAGATGATGTATTAGATTTAGCTATAATAGCTATACCAATAGGATTATTAAGTGCAAGATTGTATTATGTAATATTTAATTGGGAATATTATTCTCAAAACACTTCTCAAATTCTAAATTTTAGAGGTGGAGGAATGGCAATTCATGGTGCACTTATTGGTGGTATACTTACAGGGTACATTTTTACGAGAATAAAGAAAATGAATTTCTTAAAAATAGCAGACATTGTTATAATAGGGATGCCACTTGCACAAGCAATAGGTAGATGGGGAAATTTCATAAATGGAGAAGCACATGGAGGTCCAACAAATTTACCATGGGCAATAGTAGTAGATGGAGTTAAAGTTCATCCAACGTTTCTATATGAATCAATATGGGATTTAGGTATATTTATATTTTTATGGATATTTAGAAATAAAAAACAATATGAAGGACAAATTATAGTATACTATGTAACATTATATTCTCTAGGAAGATTTTTTATAGAAGGACTTAGAACAGATAGTCTAATGATAGGACCACTTAGAATGGCTCAAGTTATAAGTTTAATAGGTGTAGTTGGTGGTATAGTTGCTCATATATATTTGTCAAAAAGAAAAAACAAAGTAAAATAGAAGAATAAAATTCGCTTTACATGTCGCTTAAGTGGTTAGCCCGCACATGGCTCAAACGAGCTATAGATTAGGCATGTTGCTCAAATTTAACGAAAAGCAATTAAGGAGAAAATACAAAATGGAATTTCATCACGTATCTGTACTCTTAAATGAGTGCATAGAAAATTTAAATATAAAACCAGATGGAGTCTATGTAGACTGTACAATGGGAGGAGCAGGACATTCTAAGGAGATAGTAAAAAGACTATCAGATAAAGGACTATTTATAGGATTTGATCAAGACAAAAATGCTATAAAAACTGCAAAAGAAAGATTAAGTGAATATAGTGATAGAGTAAGATTTGTTCATAGTAATTTTGAAAACATAAAAGAAGAATTAGCTAAAATAGGTGTTCATAAAATAGATGGAGTACTTGCAGATTTAGGAGTTTCATCTCATCAATTAGATGAAGCTGATAGAGGTTTCTCTTATATGCAAGATGCACCACTTGATATGAGAATGGATGTAAGATGTGAATTTTCTGCATATGATGTGGTAAACACTTATAGTGAAGAAGAACTTGCAAAAATAATAAAAGATTACGGTGAAGATAATTGGGCTAAACGTATAGCTAAGTTTATAGTAGAATTAAGAGCTGAAAAGCCAATAGAGACTACTGGAGAACTTGTAGAGACAATTAAGAAGGCTGTTCCTAAGAAAGCTAGAATGGATGGACCACATCCAGCTAAAAGAACATTCCAAGCCATAAGAATAGAAGTAAATAATGAACTTGGTGTAATAACTAATATGATAGATGATGCAGTTTCTATAATGAATGAAGGTGGAAGAATTTGTATAATAACATTCCACTCTTTAGAAGATAGAATTGTAAAAAATGAATTTAGAGATTTAGCTCTAGACTGTATATGTCCATCTCATTTACCAATATGTCAGTGTGATAAGGAGTCTCTTGTAAAAGTTATAACAAGGAAACCTATATTACCAACTGATGAAGAAATAGAAGTTAATCCAAGGTCAAGAAGTGCAAAATTAAGAGTTGCAGAAAGAAAATAGTATAAAAATGATAAATAGACTACAACATTAAAGTTACATTTAGTGTTATAGTCTATTTTTTTGTTTTTTATTGTATTAATTTTACGATGAAAGTTTAAAGGAAGGTTACTTATAAATCACAAATATATATATACAGTTAATAAAATATGAGGGTGGCATATATGAAAAAAAATAATAAAATTAAGAACATAAATGAATATAAAAAAGAAAAAAAGAATAAACATAAAAATAAAAGACGGATGAAATTTAAAAAGAGAATATCTATATTTCTCATATCTATTAGTACTTTAGGATTTATGATATGGAATATAGGTGGGTATGTAATTGTATCTGACCTTAAGTATGAGATTCATTATTTAAAACAAGAGTTACGAAAAGAAGAAATTAGATTAGGAGAATTAAAGGCTAAGATCGATACAAGCACAACGATACAAGAAATAGAAAAAAGAGCTAAAGAAGAACTTAATATGGACTATCCTGAAAAGAATCAAATAAGATACATAGAGGTTGAGAAGTAAGGGGGAAAACGCTTGAGTAAAAATATAAAAAGAGTAAGCAAAAAGAGATTAGTTCTTGTTCTTATACTAGCATGTGTTCTATTTTTAGGCCTTACGATTAGAACGGGATATATTCAGTTGGTAAAAGGAGATTGGTTAAGTACTAAAGCTACAGACCAACAAACAAGAGAAATTCCTATAGAACCTAAAAGGGGAACTTTATATGATAAGAATATGAAAGAACTTGCAGTAAGTGTTACAAAATATACTGTATGGTGTAAACCTGTAGAGGTTAAGGATAAGGAAAATTCAGCAAAAAAAGTTTCTGAAATGCTAGGGAAAGAGTATGAGGATGTTTATAAACTAGTAAGTAAAAAAAATATGGCATTAGTTAAAATTGAAAGATGGATAGACGATGATAAAGCAACTAAAATAAGGGAAGCTAAAATTCCGGGAATTTGGGTAGCAGAAGATAATCAAAGATACTATCCATATGGAAACTTTGCTTCTTATGTATTAGGGCATACATCGGCAGACTCTCAAGGTATAGCTGGTATAGAAATGAAGTATGATAAACATTTAAAAGGAAAATCTGGAAAATTAATAGTTAGTACAGATGCATCAGGAAGAGAAATACCAAGAGGGATGGAAAAATATTATGAACCGACTCAAGGTAATGGATTAGTGCTTGCAATAGATGAGGTAATACAGCATTATACAGAAAAAGCAGTACAAAAAGCATATGAACTTAATAATGCAAAAAGAGTTACAGTGGTGGCAATGGATCCAAAGACTGGGGATATATTATCATTAGCATCAAAACCAGATTATGACCCTAATGATCCAAGAACACCTATATACCCATATTATCAAGAAGAATTAGATAAATACGAAGAAAAAGATAAATTAAAAGGATACTATCAAATGTGGAGAAATCCTGCAGTAAGTGATACATATGAACCAGGATCTACTTTTAAGTTAATTACATCTTCGGCAGGATTAGAGGAGAATGTAATTAAAGAAAATGAGAAATTTACTTGTACAGGAAGTGTAACTATTGGAGGAAAACGAATAAAATGTTGGAGACATTATAGACCTCATGGAGAACAAACATTTAAGCAAGCAGTACAAAACTCATGCAACCCAGTATTCGTAGAAGTAGGAAGTAGATTAGGCGTATCAAAGATGTATGATTACATAGAAGCATTTGGCTTTATGGATAAAACAGGTATAGATTTACCTGGGGAAGCAAAAGGGATTTTGTATAATGAAAAAAATGTAGGTCCAGTAGAACTTGCTACAATATCTTTTGGTCAGTCAATATCAGTAACACCGATTCAACTTATAACAGCAATATCATCAATAGCAAATGAGGGGAATCTTATGGAACCAAGAGTTGTAAAAGCATATACAGACAATCAAGGAAACATAGTAGAAGAAATTGCACCAACGGTAGTAAGACAGGTGATATCACAAGAAACATCGAAAGAGATGATGGACATCGCAGAATCTGTTGTTAGTGAAGGTTCAGGGAAAGCTGCATATATCCCAGGATATAGAATAGGTGGAAAAACAGGTACTGCACAAAAGGTTATAGATGGAAAGTATGCTCAAGGTAAATATATATGTTCATTTGTAGGGATAGCTCCGTGTGATGACCCTCAAATAGTAGTTCTTGCTATAGTAGATGAACCAACGGGAGTAAGTGCATTTGGTAGTACTACAGCTGGTCCTATAGTTAAAGAAATAATGAATGATTCATTAAAATATTTAGGAGTAGAACCAAAATATAGTGAAGAAGAGAAAAAAGAATTTGAAAAAGATCAAGTAACAGTTCCGGATGTAAGAGATTTAGACATCGAAGAAGCTGTAAAATCATTAGAAGAAGCTAAATTAAGTCCAAATATAGATACGGATATAGAAATACCTAAAGGAACTAAGGTCATAGATATGTTTCCTAAACCAGGTGTCAAAGTAGCTGAAGACTCTAGTATAATACTATACTTTAGATAAATAAAAAGTAACAGATTATTAACATATAATTAGAAATACCTTCAAAAAAATAAAAATATAGTATATAATTATAAAGTTAAGATTAGTGGGGGGCAATGTATATGTGGGTATACATTGCCTTTTATTAAGATATTTAGTCAAATAATATCATAAGACCTAAAGGAGGATTGAATATGAAGAGTCTAACAATAGCTGAGTTAGTACTTGCAACAAAAGGTAGATTAGTAATTGGTAATGAAAACGACCGTATAGATGACGTTGTTATAGATAGTAGAGGTACAAATGAAAACAGTGTATTTGTAGCTATAATTGGAGAAAATTTAGATGGACACCAATTTATGCAATCTGCATATAAAAATGGATGCAGGACTTTCATAAAAAATGAAAGTAGTCGCATAAATTTAGATAGTTCGGACATAAATTTAATAACAGTTAAAGATACTGAAGTAGCTATGGGAGATATAGGTAGATACTATAAGGCGAAATTTGATATACCATATATAGGAATAACAGGTAGTGTTGGAAAAACAACTACTAGAGATATGGTTTATGCTACAGTTTCGGCAAAATTTAATACTTTAAAAAATGAAGGCAATTTAAATAATCAACTAGGAGTACCTTTAACGTTATTTAATTTAGATGAATTTCATGAATGCGCTGTAATAGAAATGGGTATGTCAGGCTTTAATGAAATAGAGTATCTAGCTAATATAGTGAATCCTCAAATAGGAGTTATATCTAATATAGGTTTATCTCATATAGAAAATCTAGGCTCACAAGAAGGAATCTTAAAAGCAAAAATGGAAATAACAGCAAAATTTAATTCTTCAAGCACATTAGTAGTGAATGGGGATGATAAGTTTTTATCTACGCTAAAAAATAAAAATCATGAATATAAATTAAAGACATTTGGATTTAATAAAGATAATGACATTTATTGTGAAGGCTATGAAATGAATGAAGATAATATAACATTTACATGCGTAATAAATAATAAAAAAGAAGAAATATTTATACCTACAGTAGGTGAACATAATATATATAATGCAATGGCAGCTATATTAGTAGGAATGAGTTTAGGGCTTTCTTTAGATGAAATAAAAGAAGGTTTGAAAAATTTCAAAGCTACAAAAATGAGATTAGATATATTTAAAACTGATAAATTAACAATAATAAATGATGCATATAATGCAAGTCCAGATTCTATGAAAGCAGCTTTAAAAATTTTAGGAAGATATAAAAATAGAAGAGTTGCAATACTTGGAGATATGTTTGAAATGGGTAAACATGCAGAGTATGGACATAGATTAGTTGGAGAATCAGTTATAGATAATACAGATTTACTAATAACTATAGGAAAAGATTCTAAGTTTATAGGAAAGGAAACAATAAAGTTAGGATTTGATCAAGAAAACATACACCATTTTGATACAAAAGAAGATGCTATTAATAAAATAGATGATTTACTAAAAGATGGAGATATTATATTAGTTAAAGCTTCTAGAGGTATGGAATTAGAAAAAATAGTAGAACATCTTAATAAGTAATAAAACCAAAGAAATAGCCAGCAAGGGAGAGGAGATATATTATGTTAGGAATAACAGAACTTACTTATACAGCATTGATTTCATTTCTAATAGTAGTTATATTAGGCCCAATATTTATACCTATGTTAACTAAATTTAAATTCGGTCAGACGGTTAGAGACGATGGACCACAAACACATTTATCGAAAAATGGAACACCAACTATGGGTGGAATAGTAATGATAGTAGCAATACTTATAACAGGTCTTACTAGAAGCAAAGTTGGGCCAGATATGGTAATAGGGTTAATATCTATAGTAGGATTTGGTCTTGTAGGATTTATTGATGATTTTATCATTGTAAAGAAAAGAAGATCTTTAGGATTAAAGGCATGGCAAAAAATAGTGCTTCAATTTGCGCTAGCTTTATATATATCGTATTATCAATATACAGCATCACCTAGTGCAACACAACTTATAATACCATTTACAGATGCAGTGATAAATTTAGGAATATTATATGTACCAATAATGACATTTATCATAGTGGGTATTGTTAATGCAGTAAATTTAACAGATGGATTAGATGGATTAGCATCAGGTGTAACTTTAATAGTTTCTACATTCTTTATGTTACTTGCAGCATATACTGGAGCAGCGAATTCAGATGTCGCAGTTTTAGCAGCAACAACAGTTGGAGCATGTTTAGGGTTTTTAGGATTTAACTCATATCCAGCAAGAATATTTATGGGTGATACTGGTTCTATGGCTCTAGGAGGAGCAGTGGTTGCATTTGCTGTATTAACAAACTCTATTTTATTAATACCATTAGTTGGAGGTATATATTTTGCAGAAGCTCTATCTGTAATACTTCAAGTAGCATCTTTTAAATTAAGAGGTAAAAGGATATTTAAAATGGCGCCAATTCATCATCATTTTGAGCAGTGTGGGTGGCCTGAAACTAGAGTAGTATTTGTATTCTGGATAACTACTATAGTATTAACATGGATAGGTATAATAGCAATATTCTAAGTTGGGGGTATAAAAATGAACCTAAAAAATAAAAAAGTTATATTAGTAGGACTTGCAAAAACTGGTGTGTCTACAATTAAACATTTAGATAAACTAGGAGCAAAAATAATAGTTAATGATATAAAAGATAAAGAAAAGCTAAGTGATATACTTAAAGAATTAGATGATTTAAGTAATGTAGAATATATATTAGGACATCATCTAGAGAATGTTGATGATATAGATATGGTAGTGGTATCACCAGGTGTACCACTAGATTTACCTTTTATACTAAAGTTAAAATCAAAAGAGATAGAAATTATAGGAGAAGTCGAGTTAGCTTATAGGCTATCTAATAATCCTATATTTATAGGTATAACAGGAACAAATGGTAAAACAACAACAACAAGCTTAGTAGGAGAAATATTTAAAAAAGCTAAGGTAGATACTCATATAGTAGGAAACATAGGAAACCCTGTTATAGACACTGTAGGTATTGCAAATGAAAAATCAGTTTTAGTAACTGAATTAAGTAGTTTTCAACTTGAAAGTATAGATACGTTTAAACCTAAAGTAAGTGCTATATTAAATTTTACAGAAGACCATTTAAATAGACATCACACTATGAAAAATTATATAGAAGCTAAAGCTAGAATATTTATGAATCAAAATAATGAAGATTTTTGTATTTTAAACTATGATGATGAGCAAGTAAGAGCTTTAGAAAATAAAGTTAAAGCTAAAAAAATATTCTTTTCTAGAAAAAAACAATTACAAGAAGGAATATATTTAGATAAAGACAATAATATAATTATAGATATAAATGATAAAATAGTGCTTCTAAATAAGGAAGAATTAAGTTTACCAGGAAATCATAACTTAGAAAACTGTATGGCAGCAATAGCTATATCATATGTATCTAATATAGATATAGAAGTTATAAAAGAGGTATTAAAAACTTTTGCAGCAGTAGAGCATAGGCAAGAATTTGTAAGAAATCTAAATGGAGTAATGTTTGTTAATGACTCTAAAGGGACTAATCCAGATTCAACTATAAAAGCGATACAGTCTTATAAAAATCCAATAATACTAATAGCAGGTGGAATGGATAAGCAAAGTAATTTTGATGAATTATTAGAAATTGCAAAAGAGAATGTTAAAGCTTTAGTACTTTTAGGAGAAACTGCTTCTAAGATAGAAGGTAGTGCAAAAGAAAGAGGATTTGAAAGAGTATATAAAGTAAAAGATATGAAAGAAGCTGTGAATATATCTTACCAAGTAGCTCAAAAAGGAGATGTGGTGCTTCTTTCTCCAGCTTGTGCAAGTTGGGATATGTATAAAAGTTTTGAAGTAAGGGGTAATGACTTCAAAGATAATGTAAACAATTTAAAATAACCTCTTATCTCGAGAATGGAGGTAAGTCTATCAAATGCCTAAGGAAGTCTTGAAAAAACAAATTGATAAAGGAATGAAGACTGAGTTTGATAGTGTAGTATTTTATACTACTATGCTTTTAGTATTTATAGGAATCATCATGGTGTTTAGCGCAAGTTTTGTTCAATCTTCGTTTAAGCACCATGATGCTTATTATTTTCTAAAAAGGAATATAATCTATGCAATATTAGGATTTATTTGTATGATGACCATATCTAATATAGATTATAGATTTTGGAAGAAAAATGCTAAGCCTATAGGTATTATATCAGTTATATTATTGTTATTAGTTTTAACTCCATTAGGAATAAAGGCAAATGGAGCTAGAAGATGGCTTGGTGTAGGGGCATTTACCATACAACCAGCAGAAATTGCAAAGTTTGCAGCTATAATAATTACAGCAAAACTAATAGAAAAAAAATATGACAATATAAAATCTTTGACAAAAGGTGTTTTACCACTTATCGTAATCCCTGGGTTATTCTTTGCATTAATAATGTTACAACCAAATATGTCAACAGCAGGAACAATAATATTAGTAACTTTCGTTATGATATTTGTAGCAGGGATGGATATGAAATTTGTAGCTGCGATGTTTGGTAGTGGCGTTGCATTATTTTTAGCTTTAGCACTAACATCAGAGTATAGGCTAAAGCGTATACTATCATTTTTAGATCCATTTCAAGATCCATTAGGAAGTGGATATCAGGTTATACAAGGACTTTATGCACTTGGTTCGGGTGGTTTATTTGGAATGGGACTAGGAAAGAGCCAACAAAAATGGTTTTATATACCTGAACCACAAAATGATTTTATATTTGCCATAATAGGTGAAGAATTAGGTCTTGTAGGATGTGCAGTAGTAATAATGCTGTTCGTTATATTAGTATATAGATGTATAAGAATAGCTTTAAGGTGCTCAAATATATTTACATGTATGGTTGTTATAGGTATAGGAGCTCAAATAGGAATTCAAGCAGCTTTAAATATAGCTGTAGCAACTTCATCGATGCCAGTCACAGGGGTTGCGCTACCATTTATAAGTTATGGAGGAACTTCTCTAATAATCTTTATGAGCGCAGTAGGAATAGTGTTAAACATCTCAAAACACGTCAAAATTAATTAACAGGAGACGATTTAATGAAAGTTTTATTATCAGGCGGTGGAACTGGAGGTCATGTTTATCCAGCCATAGCAATTGCAAACAGAATAAAAGAAGAACATCCAGATGCTGAAATAGTATTTGTTGGAACTGCAAGAGGAATAGAATCAGAGATTGTTCCCAAGTATGGATATGAATTAAAAACTGTTACAGTGCAAGGGTTTAAAAGAAAAATAGATTTTGATAACGTGAAAAGAGTTTTTAAACTATTTAAAGGATTAGAACAATCAAGAAAAGTAGTTAAAAAATTTAAGCCGGATATAGTAATAGGTACGGGAGGATATGTAAGTGGACCTGTATTATTTAATGCATCTATGAATAAAATTCCAACTGTTATACATGAACAAAACTCTTTTCCAGGAGTTACAAATAAGATATTAGCAAAAATGGTAACAACAGTTTTAACAAGCTTTGAAGACTCACATCAAAGATTCCCACAAGGAACTAGAAATAAATTAGTACTTACAGGAAATCCAGTAAGAAAAGAAATACTAGTAGCTAGAAAAAAATCTGCTAGAAGAAATTTAGGTATAACAGAAGATAAGAAAATGGTGCTTTGCTACGGAGGTAGTGGAGGATCAGAAGATATAAATAATGCGATGAGGTTAGTTATAGAAAATATGGTAAAAGATGATGTGGCATTTATATTTGCTACAGGTAAATATTACTATGAAGAATTTTCAAAGAGTATATCACATATAACTTTAAAACCATATCAAAGAGTTGTTCCATATTTAGAAGATATGGCTAATGCTTTAGCTGCAAGTGATTTAGTAATTGGTAGTGCAGGTGCAATATCTTTAGCTGAAATAACAGCACTTGGAAAGCCTTCTATAATAATACCTAAAGCATATACTGCTGAAAATCATCAAGAATACAATGCTAAGAGTATTGAAAAACAAGGTGCTGGGATAGCAATATTAGAAAAAGATTTAAATCCAGAATGCCTAAATAATGAGGTGTTTAAGCTTTTAGGAAATAAAGAGAATTTAATAGATATGGCAAATGCAAGTAAAGCGATAGGAAAACCAGAGGCGATAGAAATTATATATGCTGAAATAATGAAAATATATAATAATAATAATAAACAAAAACTTTCATCGAAAAAAGAAAATAAAAAAGTTGAAAATGATAAAAAAATAGAAGAAAGTAAAAACGATGAGAATAAAGTATCAGAAGAAAAACAAGCTAAAGTAATAGGAATAAAGAAAAAGTAACATATACCCCCTCTAGTACATAATATTTAAATTATAGGCATTATGATTTAATATACAACACTAGGGGGGGTAACTTTGTCTAAGTATATAATTAAGGGAGCAAATAAAATAGAAGGTAGATTATCAATAAGAGGAGCTAAAAATTCTATACTACCTATAATAGCAGCAACTATACTTAATGAAAATGTAAGCACAATCCACAATGTACCTGATATATCTGATGTATATGTTATGATAAAAATATTAGAAAGTATTGGATGTAAGGTTAAGTATGATAATGGAACTTTAGTTGTGGATAGTTCAAATATAAATTGTATGGAAATAGATGATCAATATGTTATAAAAATGAGGTCTTCAATAATTGTAATGGGGGCAATGATAGGAAGGCTTGATTATACAAAAATAAGTCATCCAGGAGGATGTGCTATAGGTTCAAGGCCTATAGATATGCATCTAAAGGCTTTGAGAGAGCTAGGTATAAGAATTGAAGAAGAAAATGGATATATAAGATGTTTTAAAGATGAGTTAGTAGGCAGTACTATAAACTTTGAATTTCCTAGTGTAGGTGCAACAGAGAATACAATGCTAGCAGCTGTGAAGGCTAAGGGTATAACAAAAATATACAATGCAGCAAGAGAACCAGAAATAGAAGATTTGCAAGAGTTTTTAAATTCAATGGGGGCGAAGGTTAAAGGAGCAGGAACTAACTATATAGAAATTGAAGGTGTTGATTCGCTACATGAAGTAGAGCATAGTGTAATACCGGATAGAATAGCTATAGGAACATATATGGTCGCTTCAGCTATGACTGGAGGTTTCTTAGAGGTGGATAATGTGGTAGTACCGCATATGGAACCTATAAGTGATAAATTAAGAGCAGCTGGGTGTGAAGTAGAATATACAAAACAAGGTCTTAAGCTTAAAACACCAAAGATTATACAAGCTATAGATTTAATAAGAACTTCTCCTCATCCTGGATTTCCTACAGATATGCAAGCGCAATTAATGGCGCTTATGTCAATATCTGATGGAACGAGTGTATTTCATGAAACAATTTTTGAAAATAGATTTATGCACTGCGCTGAATTGACTAGGTTAGGTGCTAATATTAAATATATAACAGAAAATATTTGTATGGTAAAAGGTGTGAGTCATTTGCAAAGTGCAAGTGTAAAGTCTCCTGATTTAAGAGGAGGAGCGGCATTAATATTGGCAGCTTTAGCAATAGATGGAGAAACTGAAGTATCTAATATTTATCATGTTGAAAGAGGATATGAGAATATTGAGAATGTATTAAGGCAGTTAGGAGCAAATATAATAAAGGTTGAAAGTATAGAAAAAATAAAAGGCTATTAAGCCTTTTATTTTTTGAAGGAAAAGTACAGATTTAGTTGTATTTATTATTTATAGTAAAAAGGAGGATATATATGAAAAAGAAGAAAAAAATTAATACAACTAAATTAATGATCTTACTAAGTTTTATATTAATGATAATAATATTTATATTACTGCTATTAAATAGCAGCATATTTAATAGTAGTAATATAAATATAGAAGGTAATAAAAGAATTTCAACTAATGAAATAATAAAAATATTAGATATAAAAGAAAATAAAAATATATTTATGTACAATACAAAACAAATGGAAAAATCTCTTATGAATAATAGCTACATAGAAAGAGTAAAAGTTAAAAGAAATATTCCGAATAAGTTACAAATATTAGTTATAGAAAAAGAAATAGTAGCAATTCTTAAAGAAGGAGAAAATTATTGTTACATAGACAATAAAGGGGATTTAATACAACAAATAAAGGAATTAGATAGTAGTGAAAAAAAGGTTATCATAGAAGCTAAATACAATTTAACAGATGATAAAAAAATAGAATTTCAGAATGAAGAAACTAAAAAAAGGTTACTCTATTTATTAGAATGTACAAGGAAATATAATCTTCATAAAAAAATAAATAAAATTAATTTCGAAAAAAATGATATTATAAACATATATACAAATGATAAGATAAAAATAATATTACCAAATAATAATAAAACAGGTTATAATATTGCAATGATGAGCCCTATTTTATCAGATTTACAAAGTAAACATATAAAGGGAGGAACGGTGGATTTTACTTGTGGCAATAATCCCATATATAGACATTAAAAGATATGTTTAGATAAGGAGTGAATTTTAATGCATAAAAAAACAGCTTATAAAAGTTTAGTTATCTGCAGTATAATACTAGGAATTTTTATAAGTTTACAGTTAAAAACTATAAATATAGAAAATAATGGAATGACTACCTCTAAAAAAGGACAGCAATTAGCCGTAGAATTAAGAAGACTAAAAAAAGAAGAAAAAAATCTCAGATTAGAAATCGACACTATAAAAGAAAGCATAGATGAATATAAAGGAACTCAAGGTGATAACAAACTTAAAAGCGAAATAAAAAAATACGAAATATTAGCTGGATATACAAATGTTCAAGGACCGGGAATAGAAGTTAAAATAAAACAAAATAAAGATATAAATTCAGACAGTAATCAAAGCATAATTTATAATTATGATTTATTGTTATCGATGATAAACAAATTGAATTCGGCACAAGCCAATGCCATATCAATAAATGGTGAAAGAATTGTAGCAAATACATATATACATTTAAAAGAAGATAACTTATTTATAAATGACATAAAAATAACTCAACCTATATTAATAAAAGCGATAGGAAAACCAGAGACATTGGCATCAGCTTTACAAATAAAATATGGTATCGTTTGGGAAATGGAAAAATATTACAATATGGATATACAAATAAATAAAAAAGAAAATTTAAAGATAAACAGACATAGTGGAGTAGTAAGTATAAATGATTCTGATATAAATAAGAGGTAATATATGTATAAAATAACAAAACAAAAGATGGTTATATTAGGTGCATTTATACTAGGTATTTTAATATCTATGTATATTAAGTCTTTAGATGCTAGTAAGGTATATATAACCTTAGAAAAGAAAAAAGAGATTGAAAACCAAATAGAAATTACTAAAAAAGAAATAAAAAAGCTAAAAAAATCTAAAATTAACTATGAAAATAGACTAAAATATTATGATGATGTAATTCAAGATGACAATAAATCAATTGATGATTTAATGAAAGAGGAATTAGAAAATTTAAAAGAAATAAGTGGATTTTCTAATGAAGTAGGTGAGGGTATTATAATTACCATAAAAGATAGTGATCAAGAATTATCCAATAATCAAAATCCAAATGATTTGATAGTTCATGATATAGATATTCTTAGGATTATAAATGATTTAAAAAAATCAGGCTCAAAAGCAATATCTATAAATGGAGAAAGAATACTACCTCTAAGTAAAATAAAATGTTCAGGAGCTACTATAACTGTAAACGATAGAACATATGGACAACCTTTTATTATAAATGCTATAGGAGATAAAGAAAGTTTAACAGCATCGATAATTTCTCCACAATCTTATGCAAGTTTATTGAAGGATGGATATGGAATTTATATAAAAGTTGAAGAAAAAGATGAAATAATAATAAATTCTTACAAAAAATCTAAATAAAAACATTAAAAAACTTGAAAAATGTAGGCGTTTCAAAGTAAAATAAAGAAGGTGAATATTTATGATATTGATACTAGGGGGATTAGCACTTGGAGTAGTAGTTGGATACTATATTCCATTTACTTATCCTATGGATTATTCATTATATATGTCTGTGGGAATACTTGCAACAATGGATTCAATATTTGGTGCAGCTAAATCAGGATTTGAAGGTAAATATGATAATCTAATATTTTTGACTGGATTTATAGGCAATGCAGCGTTAGCTATAATATTGACATATATAGGAGATAGATTAGGATTACCGCTTTATTATGTCGCTATATTAGTCTTTGGGTCGAGATTATTTGACAATTTATCAATAATTAGGAGACAGATTGTTACAAATATTAGGAATAAAAAAAGAGGAAAGTAAATATTTTTGTGGAATAACTTAGTTAAATATTAACAAAATTAAAAGATTAAATGATATAATTAATACATACATTTACTTATAATCATAAAATAAGGAGGTCTATAGATGCTAAACTTTGACGTAGAAACAGATGGTCTTGCGCAAATTAAGGTAATAGGCGCAGGTGGCGGAGGAAACAATGCTGTTAATAGAATGGTTGAAGCACAACTTCAAGGTGTTGAATTCATAGCCGTTAATACAGATAAGCAAGCTTTACTTACATCAAAAGCTGAATATAAGATTCAAATAGGTGAAAAATTAACAAGAGGACTTGGAGCGGGAGCAAATCCTGAAGTTGGAAAAAGAGCTGCAGAGGAAAGCAAAGATGAAATAGTTAAAGTACTTCAAGGCGCTGATATGGTATTTGTAACAGCCGGCATGGGCGGTGGAACAGGTACTGGAGCAGCACCAGTTGTAGCTCAACTTGCAAAAGAAATGGGGATACTTACTGTAGGAGTAGTTACAAAGCCTTTCGTATTTGAAGGTAAAGTAAGAATGAAGAATGCAGAAAATGGTATAGCTGAATTAAAATCAAAAGTTGATACATTAATAACTATTCCAAATGATAGGCTATTACAAATAGTACAAAAAAATACATCTATGTTAGATGCATTCTCTATAGCAGATGACGTATTAAAGCAAGGTATACAATCTATATCAGATTTAATAGCAGTTCCAGGTCTTATAAACTTAGACTTTGCAGATGTTACTTCTGTAATGAAAGAACAAGGACTAGCTCACATGGGATTAGGTAATGCTACTGGTGAAAATAGAGCACTTGAAGCAGCTAGACAAGCTATACAATCACCACTTCTTGAAACATCAATAAGAGGTGCAAAAGGGGTTTTACTTAACATAACAGGTGGACCTAATTTAGGATTACTAGAAATAAATGAAGCATCAACTTTAGTTAATGAATCATGTGATCCAGAAGCTAATATTATATTCGGGGCGTCTATAAGAGAAGATTTAGGCGAAGAAATAATTATAACTGTAATAGCCACAGGGTTTGATGACAATAAAGATATGGGTTTTGATATAGCTGAAAAACCAAAAGTGGTACAAAGACCTGTTTTAAATACAGCACCAACACCAAAACCAAGTGTTGTAGAAGAAAAAGAAGAAATAGTAATGACAAAAGAAGAACCTAAAAAAGTGAATGTTATGGAAGATGACGATATGGAAATTCCAACATTCTTAAGAAGAAGAAGATAAATTTAAAGAAGTCTATATGACTTCTTTTTTTATATAATAAATTATTTCTAAATACTACTTGTAAAGAATTATTTCTACAAATTAGTTCAAACAAGAATATAAAAAAATATAAGAATAAAAAGCTTAATTACTGAATAAATATTAATAAGAAACAACGTAAGCATGTGGATTTAAAAGACTGAGTGTGGAGAACGAGTATAATTTTAAAAACAAAAAGAAAGCAGAATGCTTTCTTTTTTTGTGTTTTTTTATAGTAAAATAAATGCATTTCGACTGTTAAAAATGACATAAAATTGTGTGAATACTAATTTATAATATATACAAAGGCTAAAGGGGGACTATGCAATGTATATGGAGTACTACATTATAGAAAACCTATTAATAAATTATATTATTATAAGTTGTACTTCTATTCTAACAAAAAAGTATAATAGCAATAAAAAAAAATGGATAGGAGCTTCCTTAGGAGCTATATACTCTATAGCATATATTTATCCACAATTAGATATATTGTTTACATTACCATTTAAAGTATTGATTATGACTCTTATAACGCTTGTATCATTTACATATAAAAATAAAAAAGAGTATATAAGCATAATTCTTGTATTTTATTTAGTAAACATATTTATATCTGGAAGTACTTTTTTTATAATTTATTTTACAGGTATAGATCATATGAAAATATCTTTTTTAATAGTCTGTGTATATCTAAGTTGTGAATTATTAAAATACATATATAACGATATAAAGGCACTTAAACAACTTAAAGAATTTACCAAGAATATAAATATAACGCTTCTAGATAATAGTTGCAGTTGCAAAGCCTTGGTAGATAGTGGAAATTTATTAAAAGATCCTATAAGTAACAATGATGTTGTTGTAGTTAAACCTAGTGAACTAAGGGGGGTATTACCAGAATCACTTCTGAGTTATGATTATGAAAATATAGACATTATGAAAGCAGAAGAAATTATAAATTTATTAGATGATGAAATTTCATCTAGAATAAGGTTAATTCCATATAAACATGCTGGAAGTAGTAAAGGTAGCATTATATTAGGCATAAAAGCAGACTACATAGAAATAGACGAAAATAAAATAGGTAATATTATATTGGGTGTTTCTAATTTTAATGATTCAGAATACGGTGCAATATTAAACCCTAGTATATTGCCAGAAGTTTAGATATAAAAAATCGAAGGGGGGATAAAAATGAATTCATTGATATCAAAAATATTTAACAAATTTATATCTATATTAATTAAATTAGGTATAATAAAGCCAAAAGGAATTTATTATATGGGAGGAGTAAACATACTTCCTCCACCATTAAAAGCAGATGAAGAAAATGAATTATTACAAAACCTAGAGCATGATGAAAGTGTTAAAACTATTTTAATAGAGAGAAACTTAAGATTAGTAGTATATATATCTAGAAAATTTGAAAATACAGGTATTGATGTCGAGGATTTAATATCAATAGGAACAATCGGTTTAATTAAAGCTGTAAATACATTTAAACTAAATAAAAATATAAAATTAGCGACATATGCTTCGAGATGTATAGAGAATGAAATATTAATGTATCTTAGAAAAAATAATAAAAAGAAGATAGAGGTTTCTTTTGATGAACCTTTAAATGTTGATTTAGATGGTAATGAACTTTTATTATCAGATGTATTAGGAACTGAAAATGATGAGATATATAAAATTATCGAAGAAGAAATAGATAAGGATTTATTAGTTATGGCACTTGATAGATTGTCAGATAGAGAAAAGCAAATTATGGAATTAAGATTTGGATTAACTAATAGGGGTAGAGAAAGAACTCAGAAAGAAGTGGCTAATATGCTTGGTATATCTCAGTCGTATATTTCTAGGCTTGAGAAAAAAATAATATCAAGATTAAAAAAAGAAATGAAAAAATTTGTATAAATAAATAATTCAGTCTTAAAAGTATAAAAATATATGATGTGTAAATAATTTCATATAGATAAAACTTTTAAGAGAGGACTGAAATGTATGCAAATTAATAAAGTTGAAATCTGTGGTGTAAATACATCTGAGCTTCCAGTTCTTAAAAACAACCAAATGATGGAGCTTCTTCTAAAAATAAAAGGCGGAGATGAAGAAGCAAGACAACAATTTGTAAGAGGCAATTTAAGATTAGTTTTAAGTGTAATACAAAAATTTAATAACAGAGGGGAAAATATAGACGATTTATTCCAAATAGGATGTATAGGACTAATAAAGGCTATCGATAATTTTGATTTAAGCCAAAATGTAAGATTTTCAACTTATGCAGTCCCTATGATTATAGGTGAAATAAGACGATATTTAAGAGATAATAACCCTATAAGAGTTAGTAGATCGTTAAAGGACATAGCATATAAAGCTTTACAAGTTAGGGAAAGACTAGTACGAGCTAATGCAAAAGAACCAACAGTATCAGAAATAGCAAAAGAACTAGAATTAGCAGTAGAAGATGTAGTTATGGCATTAGATGCAATACAAGATCCTATATCATTATTTGACCCAGTATATCAAGATAATGGAGATGCTATATTTGTAATGGACCAAGTTCAAGATAAAAAAGACACAGATGAAAATTGGTTACAAGAAATAGCATTAAAAGAAGCTATTAAGAAATTAAATAGTAGAGAAAAATTAGTATTAGACTTAAGGTTTTATAAGGGAAGAACTCAAATAGAAGTAGCCGACGAAATAGGCATATCTCAAGCTCAGGTATCGAGAATAGAAAAGAATGCATTGAAAAACATGAAAAAATATATATAAGAAATAGAAAAATCGTTGATGCAAATATATCAACGATTTTTCTATTTCTTATATTAACATATTTATCCTAAAAAAAATTGGAAAAATATATATAAAATGATATAATTAAGAAAAAGAATGATTATTTATAAGGAGAAAGATATGCTAGAATCATCAATAACGTATATTTTACTAAGAACATTTCCAGAAAGCATAGTATTAGTTTTATCAGGATTAATACTGCTAGGTATAAAAATAGATACAAAAAATGTAATGAAGAAAGGAATGTTGTTAGGAATTTTAATAACTTTTATAAGATTATTGCCTATAAATTTTGGTGTTCATACTATATTATCAATGATAGTTGTTGAAATTATTTTATATAAAAGCTCAGAGAATCAGCTGGTAAAATCTATGATTTCTACGTTTATGATATGGATTTCACTAGCATTAAGTGAAGGTATATATATACTTATAGCTACTGGGATTTTTAAAATACCATTTGATAAATTAGCTAACAATAAATCATTATATGGAGCTTTAACTACATTACCATCGCTATTGATATTGATAGGTATTGTATTTATATTTAAAGCTATAATTAAAAAAATAAATACTTTGATGTAAAGAGGTCAATTATGGGGGGAATAGAGAAAATTTCATTAAGTATATCTGATAAATTAGGGGATAAATTAAAAAAAAGTGATGATGAAAAAGCAATTTTGAATTACGGTTTATTTATTATTATACATACTAGCTTAGCTATATTGGCTACAATTTTTGTTGGAATTTTAACAAATATGGTTATAGAAATTATGGTTATATCTGTAACTGCAGCATATATGAAAAGATATTCTGGAGGAATACATTCTAGCAGTCCATTAAGATGTGTAATAACAGGAGTACTATTTAGTTTTATATTATCTGTAATATGTAAATATATCATGTGTAACTTTAGTAATAATTTAATAGCTATAATATTGGGTATAGGGTTATGTTTATCATATTATATATTGTACAAAAAATGTCCAGTACCGTCTAAGAATAAACCATTAAAAAAAGAAAGCACGAGAAAAAAGTTAAGAAAAAAGTCATTTAAGTTAATAAATATATACCTAATAGTTATAATAATGCTTTATATATTAAATATAATTCATGGGTTATATTGGGCAAAAACATGTATGATATCAATGTTTTTAGGTATATTGTTGCAAATTTTTGCTCTTGCAGAGATAGGAAATTCAACTCTAAAGAGTTTAGAAAAAATATATGATTTTATAAATATATACTAAAAATAATAAAAAATTTTAATCAGTTTTGAAATAATTTATTATAAAATTATTTTAGAAAAATATATTATATTGCAAATTAATAAGGGGGATTTAAAATGGACTTTTTATTTAACATGGCATCTGAACTATTATCAAAAATAGGTACAGGAGCATCAACTTTCTGTGCGTTTGTATTCTATGAGCCAGAAGTACCAAAATCATTAAGAGAAGAGTAAATTTTTAAAAACCATTAGGGAATATTATCTCTTATGGTTTTTCACATTATACAAAAAAATATAATTTTAGGTGAGATAAAATGAGTAATTTTGACCAAATTAGAAATAAAAAAGTATTTGAGGTAATAGTGGTACTAAAAGTTATATATATGATACTGAGCATAGTTGCTATACTTAGTTTTTTAAGTCCTAAAATGAATGTTAACAATATAATTATAATTGCTATAATAGGAAGTATCATACTTATTTTAATGATAGTATATTTCTTATTGTTGTTGATACAATATAAAAATAAAAAAAATATATCACCGAGATTAGTGGATTATATAGAAACTATTATTATGCTATTTATATTTTTTATAGTGTTAATTAATACAGGATTTCAAGATAGTGATTACAAATTAATAGGAATATTTGTAGTATTAATAGCTGCTATACAATTTGGTAGAAATTATAGTATCGGAGTATCTATATTATGTTCTACGATTATAATGGCTATAAATTTTTCTAGTAATGCTATAACAAAGGCACAGCTAAGTGTTTATTTTGAAAGAGATCTAGTTCTTATAACTGCTGTTTTCGTAGTTGCATTTATATCGGGGATGTATGTAGATATAGAAAGGGAACATAGTAAGGAACTTAAGAAAATAGCTAATAAAGATGAGCTCACGGGATTATATAATCATAGATACTTTCAAGAATGTCTTCAAAATAATATATCTGATTCAGAGGAAAATAATAAAGAATTATCTTTGTTATTCATGGATATAGATTATTTTAAAAATTACAATGATATAAATGGACATCAAGCAGGAGATTTATTACTTAAGCAAATAGGACGAATTCTAAAAAATAGCATAAGGCAAGGTGACGTAGTAGCTAGATATGGAGGAGAAGAATTTGCAGCAATACTTCCGAATACTAGTGAAGAAGATGCTATAAAAGTGGGGGAAAGAATTAGAACATCTATACAAAATACAACGTTTAAAGGACAAGAAAATCAGCCTGATAAAAATATTACTATATCAATAGGTGTGTCGTCTTATCCAAGAAGAGCAATAAATAAACATCAACTTATAAACACTGCAGATGACGCTTTGTACAGAGCAAAATCATTTAATAAGAATAGAGTAGAGTCATATCATAGTGTTTTAGATGATTTGTGTAAACAAATGAATATACCAGAAGATACCATAAAATCTTTAAAAACATTTATTAGTATGATAAATTTAAAAGATAGATATACATATGGCCATACTGAAAGAGTTGTAATATATGTAAAATGGTTTGCCCAGATACTTAAATTAAAAGAAGAAGATCAAGTACAAATTCAAATAGCAGCATATTTACATGATATAGGTAAATTAGAAATACCTGAAGAGGTATTAAATAAAAAAGGAAGACTTACAGATGAAGAATTCCAAATGTTTAGAGAGCACCCACAAGTAGGGGTGGATTTAATACATCATATAAAACCATTTACACCGTTTATACCGCTTATAAAACATCACCATGAACGATATGATGGAAGAGGATACCCAAGTGGTTTAAAAGGTCAAGAAATACCTTACTTGGCTAGGATTCTTACTATTGCAGATAGCTTTGATGCAATGACTTCTAATAGACCATACAATGTAAGAAAAAATCATGAAGAAGGTATACAAGAACTAAGAGCAAATGCAGGTACACAATTTGACCCTGAATTAGTCGAAAAATTCATAGAAATGTTAGAAAAATATAAAGATAATTTTTAAAAATATAAAAATGACCTATAAAGGTCATTTTTTTTTGTCCAAGCACATATTTATTTTTAAAGGGAGGGGATTATAATGATAAGAGTATCTGATATAATGGAAAAGGAAATTATAAATGTTAAGAATGGAAAAAGAATGGGTTTTATAACGGATATAGATATGGATATAAATGAAGGTAAGATAATGTCATTTACTATAACTGGAGATGGAGGAAGAGGCTTATTTTCTAGAGGTGGTGAAGGACAAGTTATATTCTTTAGTGATATACTAAAAATAGGATGTGATACTATAATAGTAAATATAGGTTCAGAACTTAACATAGACGAATTTAATATATAGCTAACTAAGGAGGAAGAAAAAGTGCAATGCCCTTATTGTAATTATAAAGAGTCTAAAGTAATAGATTCAAGACATACAGATAGTAAATCTATCAGAAGAAGAAGAGAATGTGAATCATGTAAAAAAAGATTTACAACTTATGAAAAAATAGAAACAACGCCAGTGATGGTTATAAAAAAAGATGATAGTAGAGAATATTTTGATGGGGAAAAAATAAAGAGTGGTATATTAAAATCTTGTGAAAAAAGGCCTGTATCGTTGGAACAAATTGATGATATAGTAGCTTATGTTGAAAATGAAATAAATAAATTTTACATATCAGAGATAGAAACGCAAAAAATAGGTGAAATGGTTATGGATAAATTGAAAGATGTAGATGAAGTAGCATATGTAAGATTTGCATCTGTATATAGACAATTTAAGGACATAAATACATTTGTAATAGAATTAAAAAACATATTGATGGAAAAGGGAGACTAATATGAATGGTTTTATAAATGTTAAAGAAATACAAGAAAATATAGACTTCATAAATTTAGCAATAACACTTAAGAATATAGATGCAAAATCTAAAGAAGATATGTTAAAAGTATGTAAAGATGGAAATTTTACTTTTAAAAATTTAACAAGTAATGTGCAAATTCATTCAGATATAGTCAATGTAGTTGATGAAAGTAATATAGGACAAAAAAAAGATGGTGATTCGCTGATAACTAATTTAAAAAATGTACCTTTGTTAGTATTTACAGCAGATTGTGTTCCGATAGCTATTATAGATAAAAAGAATAAAGCAGTAGGATTAGCACATGCAGGTTGGAGAGGAACATATGAAAAAATAGCTCAAAAGACGATAGAAGGTATGGTTAACAATTATAAGACTAGTGTAGAAGATATTGTATGTATAATAGGTCCATCAATAGGACCATGTTGTTATGAGGTATCAAAAGAATTAATTGAAAAATTTAACACAATTCTTACAAATGGCGAAGAAAAATTCTATATAATAAAAGGAAGTAGTTATTATTTAGATTTATGGAGAATTAATGAATATATATTACAAAGAGCTGGTGTAAAAGAAAAAAATATAATTAATTTAAATATATGTACTAGTTGTAGGTGTGAAGAATTTCATTCTTATAGAAAACATGATAAAACACCTAATAGAATAGGAATGATACTAGAGATAAAATAGAGAGGAGATTAGCCAAAGATGAAAATTAAAGTACTTGTTATAGATGATGAAATACACATAGTAGAGCTTCTGAAATTTAATTTAGAAATGTCTAATTATAAAGTGGAATACGCATATGATGGGGTAGATGGATATATAAAAGCTAAAGAAATTAAGCCGGATTTAATACTTTTAGATTGGATGTTACCAAATATAAGTGGAATTGATGTATTAAAAAAGATTAGAAATGATAAAGATTTAAACCAAACACCTGTAATAATGCTGACTGCAAAAAATATGGAAAATGATAAAGTGGAAGGTCTTGAGATAGGCGCAGATGATTATATAACTAAGCCATTTAGTATAAAGGAGTTACTAGCAAGAATAGGTACTATTCTAAGAAGATGTAATGTAAATATGCAGCCGGGAGAGTCTATATTAACAACTGGAAATTTAAAAGTAGATTTACACAAGCATGAAGTATACAAAGGATCAGAAAAGATAGATTTAACACTTAAAGAATTTGAATTATTAAAGTTATTACTAGAAAATAAAGGCAAAGTTCTTTCTAGGAATCATCTATTAGATAAAATATGGGGCTATGAATACTACGGTGAAACTAGAACTGTAGATGTTCATATTAGATATTTAAGAAAGAAAATAGAGGAGGATAGTACCTCAGAAAAATATATTCAAACTATAAGAGGTGTTGGATACAAAATTGACTAGAATAAATATACGTAGGAGAACTATTTTATGGAACAATTAACAACTATAATTTTCTTTATTGTATTAGTATCAGTAATAGTTGCAATACTATCTATTAGGTATACAGTGAGATTGAGACGATATTTAGAAGAATTTATTTATGTTTCTAAAAAAATCAGTAATAAAGAATTTCAATCAAGGTTAAATCTATCGGTCCAAGGAGAGTTAGGTGAATTGGCTAAGAATTTTAATGAAATGATAGAAATAATGGATAGTACGATTAGTGAAGTTGAATATAGCCACCTTCAAATGACATCTATATTAAAAAGTATATCTCATGGGATTTTAGCGATAGACATAGATGGAAATATAATGCTAATAAATGAAGAAGCTAAAAGAATGCTGAAGTGTGACTGTGATAAACCAATAGAAGGTACAAATGCAAGCATACTAATAAATGAGGAAAAACTGCTTAAAGAAATAGTTTCTTTTAAAGGATCAAAGAAAAACAAAAGAAAAGAAATTAGAATAAACGATGATTTAGTATATAAAATTAGTTTAGACCCGATATATCTTCAAAATATTAATAATATAATAATAGGTTCTATCATTAATATACAGGATATAACAGAAAAGGTTAGACTAGAAAATATGAGAAGTGATTTTGTAGCTAATGTGAGCCATGAGCTTAAAACACCTTTAACATCGATAAGTGGTTTTATAGAAACTTTAAAGTTGAACGAAAATATAGATCAATATACAAGAAATAGATTTTTAGATATTATAGAAAGTGAATCTAATCGATTAAAGAGACTTATTGATGATATATTATTATTATCATTCATAGAAAACAAGGATAATGTGTTAGTAGATAGTGTTTGTATATATGAAGTCTTTATGGAAGTTTATGATATGACTAGCTATATAGCAAAATCAAAGAATATAAAATTAACGTATGAGTTTAGTGATAAATCTATAAGAGTATTTTCAAATAGGGATTATATAAAACAAGTATTCTTAAACCTCATAGATAATGCAATAAAATATACACCAGAGAACAAGGATGTTCATATTAATGTTGGTATAAAACAAAATTCAATTGTTATTAGTGTAAAAGATGAAGGTGTAGGAATACCAGAAGAAGATATAGATCGTATATTTGAAAGATTCTATAGAGTTGATAAGGCTAGAAGTAGAGATGTAGGTGGGACGGGTCTAGGATTAGCGATTACTAAGCATATAATTAAGTATTTAGGTGGAAGTATAAATGTAAAAAGTGAATTAGAAAAAGGTAGCGAATTTATTGTTACTATACCTCAAAAAAATTTCCTTTAATATAAGGAGATTTTTTTTTATTTTTGTGCAAACTATTATTATAAAAAAATAGAAAAAATTAATAATAAAATTCAAGAAAATAAAAGGAGTTGAGATAATGAAAGAACATTTACTAAGAGAAGATTTGTTTAGACATTCATTTATAGTAGCGTCAATTTTAGGCATATTGTGTAGGGCATTTGTGTTAAGAATAACTGACAAACAATATCCTACAAGACCTCAAGATTATTTAGAACAACTGATAACGTCTGCATTAGCATCATCATTAGGAGCTATAGCGCTACCTGCTCTTATGGATAAGGAGTTCGCTGCCTTAACTTTTTTTGCTGTTGCTATTCAGCAATTTCAAGGTTTAGCTGAACAAGAAAGAATAACATTAGAAAATATAGATAATGATGAAATTGTGAAAAAAGGTTCTGCATATGTAGAGGAAATAGCATCAACATATGAAGCTAGGAGTTATATAAGTTTACTATCTTCATTGGTAGCATCAGGATTATTTATACTATTTTCTAAGAAATTTGATTTTAGATTTGTAGGATGTACAATAGTAGCAACAATTGGAGCTTGTATTGTAGGAATATTAATAAGAAGATATCTAAGAAGAGATAGCGTAGGAGATATAGCTGATATATATCCAGCTAAAATCCATTTTGATGATTCAATATTAAAAGTAAATGATGCAATTGTAACTAACATAGGTTTAGAAGATACAAGAAAAAGATATTTAGAAGAAGGCATAGCTATAGAAATTGTACCTAAAAGTATAGGTGACTTTGGAATAATCAGTGATATAGGACAAAGACAAGCTATTATACATAACATTTTTATACATATGGGGGTAAATAAAGATGTAGATGAAAAAGACATTTTGACAATATCTAAGATGGATTTAAATAAACATACAGTTGTAATACCGTTTATACCTATAATGAAAGATATAAATACTATGGTAAAAATTGCAAAAAGTACTCCGATTATAGAAAATGCAAAAAGTAAAAATAGTGACTATAAGAAAAATGCATAATTAAAAAGAGGTGATATAGTGGATAGAGTATTTGTAGTAGCATTAACAATAGGAGTTTTATCAAGGATAATAATGTTGAATTTAGATAAAAAACAATATCCTACACAACCTAATCTCATATTAACTCAAATGGTATTAGCTTTTGTAGCTTCAGCATTAGGTGCATTAGTAGTACCTGCTTTAATAGCAAAATCATATACTTCAATAACGTTTTTATCATTAGCAGCAGAACAATTTAGAAAGGTTAGAGAAAATAGAAGAGATAGTCTTCAAAACTTAGAAGATATACAGCTTGTAAAAAGAGGCAGTGCATTTATAGAGGAAATTGCTAGAACATATGAGGTAAGAAATTACATGTGTATATTAACATCCTTTATGACGATAGCTTTACATTATTTATTAATTAAGGACTTTAACTTTACTTCAAATGTAAGTTTAACAGTAAGTGCAATTTTCGGGATAACATTAGCGCTAGTAATGAAGAAATTACTTACTAGAAAAAGCATTGAAGATATAGCTGATGTTCGTGAAGTTAAAATAAGTTTTGTAGATGAATTTATAATGCAAGTTGGAGATTTGAAAGGTATTACTAATGTAGGATTGGAAAGTGAAAGAGAAAGATACCTTTCTAAAGGAGTAGGTATAGAAATAATACCTAAAGATAAAAATTATACTAATGCAAGTATATTATATGATCCAGGACAAAGACAAGCTATAGTATATAATATTTACTCAAGAATGGGCCTTCTTAGGGAAGATGATGAGCCAGCATTTGTTCCTCTTCCAAGGAGAAACCCTAAAAATGAAAGCATAATATTAGCATATATACCAATAGAAAGAGATCCTCAAAAGGTAATACAAGCAATAAAATCATGTCCTATTCTTTCAAGTTCTAAAGGTAAAAATTTATCTATTAAATATAAAATAGGCGAGAAAGGAAGTGTATAAAATGGGAAGTAATACGAATTTAACAGAATATACATTGGCAATAGTAACAACAGATAAAAATATGCAACATGGCGGAGGATGTCCAATATTTTATGCTAATGATGAAAAAGATTTACAACATAAAGCGATGTTAATGGCAAAAAGTGTTGGAGGTATGGTTCATGATATGACAAACGGAACTTTAATTATAGTCAAACATTAAAAGGTACCTATAGGTACCTTTTAAATTATAGGGAATATTGACTATTTTTATCAAAACATGATATTATAATATGATGTATGTACTAAAGAAAAGTGGTGACAATGTATGGAAGTAAATGTTAAAAATGTAAATAATATAATAAGTAAAGTATATAAAGATAGTATTGCAGAAGAAATAGGCATAGAAGTTGGTGATTTACTTATTTCTGTAAATGATCAAGCAATACATGATATAATAGAATATAGGTTTTTATTAAGTGATGAATATTTAGAAGTTGAGATACAAAAAATTGATGGAGAAGTATACATATACGAAATAGAAAAAGACTATGATGAAGATTTAGGAATTGAGTTTACAAATCCTATAATAGACCAAGCTAAAAGCTGTAGAAATAAATGTGTATTTTGTTTTATAGACCAACTTCCAAAGGGAATGAGAGAAACTCTTTATTTTAAAGATGATGATTCAAGACTATCATTCTTACAAGGAAACTTTGTAACTCTTACAAATATGAGTGAGGAAGATATAAATAATATAATTAAGTATAGAATAAGCCCTATAAATATATCAGTGCATACTACTAATCCAGAACTTAGACAAAAAATGATAAAAAATAAGTTTGCAGGTAAACTGTATGGTATAATGAAACGTCTAGCAGATGCTCAAATTCAAATGAACTGTCAAATAGTATTATGTCCAGGATATAATGATAAAGAAGAATTAACAAGAACGATAAAGGATTTAGAAACATTATATCCATACGTAAATAGTGCAGCGATTGTTCCAGTAGGAATAACTAAGCATAGAGGACATTTACCCAACTTAGAAATATTTAATGAAAAAACTGCAAATGAAACAATACAGCAAATACATGAACTTCAAAAAATGTATTTAGAGAAAATAGGAACTAGATTTGCATTTTT
Source organism: Romboutsia sp. (assembly GCF_035470145.1). Taxonomy (GTDB): domain Bacteria; phylum Bacillota; class Clostridia; order Peptostreptococcales; family Peptostreptococcaceae; genus Romboutsia_D. The sequence continues at coordinate 4,986 of NZ_DATIRC010000114.1, read as the reverse complement.
GTCGGATGAATTTTATATAATAGCTAATAGAAAATTATTAGAATATGATGAATATGAAGGATTTATACAGCTTGAAAATGGTGTAGGGATAATAAGTAAATTAGAAAGCGAAATACAAGATCATCTAAAAACATTATGTAAATACCAAACTTCAAGGAAGAAAAAAGTTTCTATAGCAACTGGATATTCAGCATTTGAATTTATAAAAAATATGGCTAAAGAAATAATGGATGTATGCCCAAATGTCCAAATAAATGTATATAAGATAGTAAATAATTTCTTTGGGAATACAATAACTGTATCAGGACTTATAACAGCTACAGATATAATAGAGCAATTAAAGGATAAAGATCTAGGTGAGACTTTATATATTTCAAGAAGTATGCTTAAAGCAGATGAAGAAATCTTCTTAGATAATATAACATTAGAAGAATTAAATGAAATTATGAAAATTGAAGTTGTACCATGCTTAAATGAAGGTAACGACTTTGTAGATAAAATATTGAAATAGGAAAGGAGATTATTATGAGTGATAATAGACCAATAGTTGCAGTAGTAGGAAGACCTAATGTTGGAAAATCAACATTATTTAATAAATTAGCAGGAAAAAGAATATCTATAGTAGAAGATACACCAGGAGTTACTAGAGATAGAATATTTACAGAGGTAGAATGGTTAAATAGATACTTTACATTAATAGATACAGGAGGTATAGAACCAGAAAATGGAGATATAATACTATCTCATATGAGAAATCAAGCTATGCTTGCTATGGATATGGCTCATATTATACTTTTTGTAGTTGATGGAAAAACAGGCTTAACACCAGCAGATAGAGAAGTAGCTCAGATACTTAGAAAAACTAAAAAGCCAGTAATTTTAGTAGTTAATAAGATAGATAATCAAAATCAATTTGATAATGTGTATGATTTTTATGAATTAGGACTTGGAATGCCATTTGCAATATCAAGTGCTAACAGTATGGGTCTTGGAGATTTATTAGATGAGGTTATTCAAAACTTCCCAGAAGGATTAAACACAGAGTACGACGAAGATATGATAAGAGTAGCTATAACTGGTAAGCCAAATGCAGGAAAAAGTTCGATACTTAATAATATATTAGGTGAGGAAAGAGTTATAGTAAGTCCTATTGCAGGAACTACTAGAGATGCAGTTGATACTTATGTAGAAAAAAATGGTCAAAAATTCCTTCTTATAGATACAGCAGGTTTAAGAAGAAAAAGTAAAATATATGAAAGTGTAGAAAAATATAGTGTAATAAGATCTATGGCAGCCGTAGATAGAGCAGATGTGGTACTTATAGTAATAGATGCTGCAGAAGGATTTACAGAACAAGATACAAAGGTTGCAGGTATAGCCCATGATGAAGGTAAAGCATGTGTATTTGTAATTAACAAGTGGGATTTAATAGAAAAAGATAATAAAACTTTAGGTAATTACACTAAAGAAGTAAAAGAAAAATTCCCATTCATGATGTATGCACCAGTTATATTTGTATCTGCTAAAACTAATCAAAGAATGAGTAAGGTATTAGAAATAGCTGAGTATGTAGCAAGTGAACATGCTAAGAGAGTTTCAACTTCAGCATTAAATGATGTAATAGGTGAGGCTGTAATGCTAAACCAACCACCATCAGATAAAGGAAAGAGATTAAAGATTTACTATGGATCTCAAACTGGAGTTAAGCCACCTAAGTTTACATTATTTATAAATGATAAAAGCTTAACTCACTTCTCATATCAAAGATATCTTGAAAATAAAATAAGAGAAAACTTTGGATTTGAAGGAACACCTGTACAATTTGAATACAGAGAAAAAAATAGAAAATAACAGTACTTCTTAAGGGGGTTAATATGCTTAGCTATATAATAATTATTATAATTGCATATCTTTTAGGAAATATATCAACATCTTATATAGTGACTAAAAGATTAGCAGGAATAGATATAAGAACTCAAGGATCTGGAAATGCAGGTTCTACAAATGTACTTAGAACACTTGGAAAAAAAGCAGGTGCAATGACATTTTTAGGAGATTTACTTAAAGGTATAATGGCTGTACTACTATCACAGTTAATAGCTAAATTTACAGGACTAGATGTAGTTACAGCGGGATATATAGCAGTTGTAGGTGTAGTCTGTGGACATAATTGGCCAGCATTTTTAGGTTTTAGAGGTGGGAAAGGTGTAGCAACATCATTTGGAGCTATGATAGCAGTGAACCCTATTATTGCACTGTGTTGTTTTGCTATATTTTTAATAGTAGTATTAATAACAAAATATGTATCATTAGGATCTGTAGTCAGTATATCAATGTCACCAGTAATAATGATGTTGGTTCAAAATAAAAGAGGTGTAGTAGTAACCTTATTCTTAGCAGGATTAATTATATATACTCATAGAGAAAATATAAAAAGATTGTTAAAAGGAACAGAAAGAAAGATAGGACAAAAGAAAGAATAATTTTAGCGTGGTTAGGTGGTGTTTAAGATGGAAAAGATATGTGTACTAGGAGCTGGAAGTTGGGGGAGTGCATTAGCACTAGTCTTAGCTAAAAAAGGCTATGAAGTAAGCATGTGGACCTTAAATGAAGAGCAAGCTAATAAAATAAATAAGACTAGGGAAAATATAGATTATTTACCAGGAGTATTATTTCCTAACAATATAGCAGTAACGACAGATATAGAAGAGGCTGTTGTAGATAGTAAAATAATAGTTTTAGCAGTTCCATCACAAGCTATAAGAAGTGTATCTAAGCAAATAAAACCATTTGTTAAAGAGAAGCAAATATTAGTAGATGTTGCAAAAGGACTTGAAAAAGGAACTGGACTTAGATTGTCAGAAGTTTGTGAACAAGAATTACCGAATAATCCATATGCAACTTTATCAGGACCTTCTCATGCAGAAGAAGTTGCAAAAGATATACCAACTACAGTAGTAGTAGCATCACAAAATTTAGAAATAGCTCAAATTGTACAAGATATATTTATGAGTCCTAAGTTTAGAGTTTACACGAATCCTGATATAGTAGGAGTAGAACTTGGTGGAGCATTAAAAAATATTATAGCTTTTGGAGCTGGGATATGTGATGGATTAGGTTATGGAGATAATGCTAAAGCAGCTCTAATGACTAGAGGAATCACAGAAATAGGAAGACTTGGAGCTGCAATGGGTGCAAATGTATCTACATTTGCAGGGCTTTCAGGAATTGGAGATTTAATAGTTACTTGTACTAGTATGCACAGTAGAAATAGAAGAGCTGGAATACTTATAGGTCAAGGTAAAAACTTAGAGGAAACTCTTAAAGAAGTAAAAATGGTAGTTGAAGGTATAACGGCAACAGAAGTAGCATATGAAGTTGCTAAAAAATTAAATATAGATATGCCTATAACTAACGCTATATATTCTGTATTACATAATGGATCAAATCCAAATGAGGTAGTAATAGAATTAATGATGAGAAACAAAACTCATGAAATGGAAGAAGTAGTAGATGAAAAGCTAGGATTTTAATCCTAGCTTTTTATTATGTTGAAAACAAAAATAAAATTTAGTAATAATAGTCCCAAACCTAAAATATAATTTATTAAGAAACTATATGCAGGAGGGGAATTTAATGAACAACATATATGAGGATATCGCAAAAAGAACTCAAGGAGATATATATATTGGTGTAGTTGGCCCTGTAAGAACAGGTAAATCTACATTTATAAGAAAGTTCATGGAAAAATTGGTATTACCAAACATAGAAAATGAATTCAAGAGAGAGAGAACACAAGATGAAATACCTCAAAGTGGCTCAGGAAAAACAATAATGACAGTAGAGCCGAAGTTTGTTCCAGCTGATGGAGTGGAAATAAAAATAAGAGAAACAGTATCTTTAAAAGTTAGAATGGTTGATTGTGTAGGATACATAGTAGACGGAGCTTTAGGGCATGAAGAAGAAGGTAAACAAAGACTTGTTTCTACTCCGTGGTCACAAGAAGCTATGACATTTGAAAAAGCTGCAGAGATAGGAACTAAAAAGGTTATAAGAGATCATTCTACATTAGGAATAGTAGTTTTGACAGATGGTTCTGTGACTGGAATAGATAGAAAGAATTATCTTTCAGCAGAAGAAAGAGTTATAAATGAATTAAAATTATTAAACAAACCATTCGCTATTGTTTTAAATACATTAGACCCTGATAGTGAAGAAACAGAACTTTTAAGAGCGGAGCTAGAAGAAAAGTACGATGCTCCAATAGTTCCATTAAATGTTCTTGCTATGGATGAAGAAGACATAGAAAATGTAATGGAAACTGTACTTTATGATTTTCCATTAAATGAAATAAGAATAAATTTACCTGAGTGGGTAGAAGGATTAGAAAGAAACCACTGGATTAAAAATAATATAATATTTACATTAAAACAAAGTATAGCAGAAATAGGTAAAATAAGAGATATAGATGATATAGTAGCAGGATTTTCTGAATTAGAATTTTTAGAAGATACAGCAGTAGATAATGTGGAACTTGGAGAAGGGGTTATAAGTATCGATTTAACTGCAAAACAAGGACTATTCTACAATGTATTAGAAGAAAAGAGTGGATTTAAAATAGAAGGAGATCACCAGCTATTAAGTCTTATAACTAAACTATCAAAAGTAAAAAATGAGTATGATAAAATAGAATATGCATTAATAGATGCTAAGACAAAGGGTTATGGTGTTGTAGCTCCATCTTTAGAAGAACTTAGCTTAGAAGAGCCAGAAATAATAAAACAAGGAAAACAGTATGGTGTTAAGTTAAAAGCTAATGCTCCATCACTGCATATAATAAAAGCGGATATATCAACTGAAATATCTCCAATAGTAGGAAGTCAAAATCAAGGTGAAGAAATGGTAAAATATCTTCAAGAAGAATTTGAACAAAATCCTAGTGAGATATGGGCTTCAAATATGTTTGGGAAGTCTTTACATGATTTA
>NZ_DATIRC010000113.1:0-2600 GCF_035470145.1 Romboutsia sp. | reverse complement strand
AAGGGGACATGCTCGCAAGATAACTTAAAAAAATACTAAGTGAAATAAAAAGCAACCTCTTACAAAGAATAATAAAATAAATTATGAAAAGGGGCAAAAGCATGAAAAAGTTATTATACATAAGTGTAAACTCAAAGCCAGAAGACTTGTCAGCTAGCAAAACAGTAGCTAGAAAATTTATAAATAGATTCCTAGAAAAAAATAAAGATTTTACAGTAGAAGAAGTAGACCTTTACAAAGAACATATACCTAGACTTGAGTATCAATACTTTGAAAAAAGAAACTGCATAGTAAACGAAGATGATGCAAAACAATTAGATGATAAAGACCAAATAGAAATACAAAAAATAAGAGAATTATGTGATCAATTTGTAGATGCCAGCGTATATGTAATAGCAGCACCTATGTGGAGCTTATCATTTCCTGCACCACTTAAAGAATATATAGATTGTATAATGCAAGATCAAAAGACAATAACTTTTGACAGCGGAAAACCGGAAGGTCTTTTAAATAATATAGATAGAAGTGTAGTTTATATACAATCATCAGGGGGACATATACCTTGGATACTAAAGCCTGTTATGAATAAAGGTATAAATTATGTAGAAAATATAATTAAATTTATGGGAATAAAGAAATTTGAAGAACTACTAGTAGATGGAACAGGATTTACGGAGCAAGAAAGAAAAGAAGCAATAGATAAAGCAGTAGGAAAAATAGATGATGTAATTGACTCGATGAAATATTAATTAAATACAAATAAAGCCATGTGGTATGTTGACTATATGGCTTTATTTGTATTTAATTTAAAAAAATTCTATATGCTCTTAAAGTCATATTTCTATCAATAGAAAGAAAAATATTTTTATAATCCCCACTAATAAACTTGAGATAATTCGCCAACACGTCGCTCAAACGAAGCGGATTTTTAAATTCTAATAATTTTTATATATTGAAAAAAATAATAGGAAAACATTTCCTAAAGCATGGATTAATAAAATACTTTAGATGATAACATAGGGGAAAGTGTAGAGATATAAGTAAATAACAATGCTTCAGATATAAAATAAAAATTAATAATAAATTGAAAATTTAAAAAAATAAATGACGCTAAGTATTTGAAATCAAAAAAAAATAATCGAGAATAAAACTGTCGAAAAAGAGAAAAAAATGTATTGAAACTAATGAAAAATGTATTATAATTATAACGTAGAATAAATGAAATAATAAAATTTATAATTTAAAAGGAGAGCGAAATGGAAAATAAGCAACTTCAAAAAAATCTTGGATTAGCTGCAGCTTTATCAACAGTTGTTGGTATGGTTATAGGTGGAGGGGTATTCTTTAAGCCTCAAGCAGTTTATTCAGCAACTGGCGGAGAACCAGGACTTGGAATGATAGCATGGGTATTAGCAGGAATTATGACAATAACAGGCGGGCTTACGGCTGCAGAAGTTTCAGCAGCAATACCTAAAACTGGTGGAATGATGGTATATATAGAAGAAATCTATGGTAAAAAATTAGGATTCTTAACAGGATGGATGCAAACGGTGTTATTCTTCCCAGCTACTATAGCAGCATTAGCAGTTATATTTGCAGATCAAGCTACAGGTTTAATGGGACAACCTGAATTAAAGCTTGTAGTAGCAGTAGGTGTAATAGTATTAATAGCAGGACTTAATACTTTAGGATCTAAAGCAGGTGGATCTATACAAACAATTGCAACTGTAGGTAAATTAATACCTCTTATATTAATAATGATATTTGGATTTATAAAAGGATCTGGACAAAATGAAATAATGACTCCTCTAGTAGCAGAAGGCGTAAGTGCAGGTGGAGTATTAGGACAATTATTAATAGCAGTATTATTTGCTTATGATGGATGGATAAATGTTGGAGCTTTAGCTGGAGAAATGAAAGACCCAGGTAAAGATTTACCAAAAGCAATAGTTGGTGGATTATCATTAGTTATGGCAGTTTATTTAATTATAAATGTAGCATATCTTTGGGTATTACCAGCTAGTGAATTAAAGGACGCAGCAGCACCAGCTGCAGCAGTTGCAAATGAAATATTTGGACCAGTTGGTGGTAAGATGATAACTGTTGGTATATTAGTATCAGTATTCGGTGCATTAAATGGATACTTACTAACAGGACCAAGAGTTGCTTATACATTAGCAGAGCAAAAAACTTTACCAGGATATAACTTCTTATCTAAGTTAAATGCTGCTCAAGCACCAGCTAATGCAATAATATCAATGGCAATACTTGCTTCATTATATGCTTTATCTGGACAATTTAACTTATTAAGTGATTTATCAATATTTGCTATATGGATATTCTATGTATTAACATTTATAGGAGTTATAAAGTTAAGAAAAGATCAACCAAACTTACACAGACCATATAAAGTACCTTTCTACCCAGTAATACCAATGATAGCAATATTAAGTGGATTATACGTTGTATTAAACCAATTATTACTTGCAGGTATGGAAACTACTATGATATCAGTAGGAGGACTTATAATAACTGCAATCGGTTTACCAGTTTATAATGCTATGAGTAAGAAAAACGAAGAAGAGAGTAAATCAAAAAAA
>NZ_DATIRC010000112.1:0-1581 GCF_035470145.1 Romboutsia sp. | reverse complement strand
AATGAGTTCTTTAAAGGAGATTACACAGGAATAGATAGAGGGGGGCACTATAGTTCCCTACTAAAAATAGGTACTACTTTATCCTTAGTAAGATTTAAAGAGTCTAAAACTAATAATACAAGTACTTATGGGGAACTAGAGCAGATAACAAAAGTAACTAAAGAACATGGACAAGTATCTAATACTAATGGTGATAAATATATAAAGACTAAAACAAGGTCATGGCTCAATAACAGTAAAGGAATAGTAATTTGTAATGGATATTTCACTTGCCCTTATAAAGAGGAATGTCATACATTTAAAGCTTTTGGTGGATTAACTCAAATGTTAAAAACTAACTTTGAAAAGGAGTATGAATATGACTTATGCCTAGAAGGTATGGAGCTAAATGAAGCAAGAGGAAAATTTAACTTAGACTTTAATAAGGCGTTAAACTCTAACATTAAATACCATAACTTTACTGCCCCTACGGGCATTGGGAAAACTCATACTATAATAAATACAATAAAGCCTAAAGAAAAAGAAGTATTTATTATAGTAGCCCCTACCCATAAACTGATACAGGAAGAGTATAGTAACTTCCCTCATACAAAAGAGAATATAGAACTACCTAAAAAGTATAAATTATTACATTTACTAGGATATAAGAATAACAAAAAAGTAAGTAATAAAGATAAGTGTATATTAGAAGAATATCATAAAATATCAAAAGAGAATAACCATACCTTATTAAATAACCCTGTGGTAGTTACTACTCATAAAATGTTTGCATTAGTAGGAGAAAAAATAGTAAATGAGCTAAGAGCACAGGAGAAAGAGGTTACTGTTATAATTGATGAAGATATAACAGACGAGTATATTAATATAGATTCTTTATCAGCTGATAAATTTAATACTAATATAAATAACTTAATAAGAGATCTAAAGTTTTCAAGTATATTTAAAATAAGGAAAGAACCTAACAAATATATAAAACAGGATATAGATAATAAGTCTAAAGAATTAATAAAAAAACTAAAAAGAATAAGAAAGAGAGCAACAGATCAGAGAGACTTTTATAATATTTTTGACTTATCTACTACTGATAAAGAACAAATTAAAGAATTAGTAAAGTTAATTAAATCAGAAGATTATGATATAGAATTTATAAAACATATATTAAAGGGGCAATTAAGATTCTTTTTCTCATATCGAGGTGATATATGCCTTATAAATCAAGAAGAATTACCTCAAGATGTAAAATATATATTCTTATCAGCTACACCCAATAGAATAGGTTTAGACATGCTAACTAAAAGTTATGTAAGGTGTGATTACGATTATAGTATAAAAACAACTACAACAGTTTTACAATTAAATCAGAATACCTCAAAGACAAAAGTAGTAGAGGGATTAAAAGAAGAAGTAATAACAAAAATAAGAAGTTTAATAACTAGACCTGATGAAACATTATTAGTAACCTTTCAAGATACCCATGAGCAATTAAAAGAAATATTAGGTGTTAAACATAGTTTATATTTTGGAAATGTAAAAGGATACAATGAATTTAGTGGAATGGATATAATGGTAGTGGGAACACCT
>NZ_DATIRC010000111.1:0-6461 GCF_035470145.1 Romboutsia sp. | reverse complement strand
ACATCAGAGGAAAGTGCTGCTGCTAGTGAAGAATTAAGTGGACAAGCACAGATGTTAAAATCACTTATTGAGAACTTTAAATTAAAAGATACAAATGGTTCTCATAAACATATAAACTTTAATAGTGATGAGATTAATTATTTTGCCATGAATGAATCTGAATAATACAATAACAATATGTTGTAATTTATGATTTAAAAAAAATGGAAGCTTTTATGCTTCCATTTTTAGAAATTCAATTTAAATATCAAACAATTCAATTTAAATATTAAATAAATTGAAATCTATTATGTTTAATTAATAAAGGAGAAAGAATATGAGCGGAGTAGATTCTTTAACTGAATTTTATGTGCACGAAAATATGCAGTTATTAGAGCAATTAGAAGAAATTTTACTTGTAGGTCAATCGGGTGCTGGTGGATTAGGAAAAGAAGAAATTGAAGAAATTTTCCGTGCGATGCATACTATTAAAGGTTCTTCAGCTATGATGGGATATGATAGTTTAACAAAGCTTACTCATAGTATAGAAGATGTTTTTGATGAAATACGTAATGGACTTGAACTTTCTAGTAGTAAGTGGGAAGAAGTCGTTGATGTTGTATTAGCTATTATTGATTTTCTTAAAGAAGAAATGTTAAATGTACAAGAGGGATTGCTTCCAGAGGCTAGTATTGATGAATTACACGAAAAAGCTGTAAATTTATTAAATAATGATGATGAAAATAATGATGAGAATAAATTGTTAGAGATAGAATTACCTCAAGACTGTGAGAATTATGCAAATACACAAATAGTGGGTGAAAAATACTTTTGTATAAAAGTTTTATTTGAAAGTGGATGTGGCATGGAAGGAATTCGAGCACTTGGCGTACTTACTATGATTGATAGTTTATGTTCTATTATGAAAACTATGCCTGAAGATTTAAATGTAGAATGTGATGATGCTATAATCAACGATGGTTTTACTATGTATGTAAAAACAATGGGAGATAAATGCGAACTTGAAAAATGTATTTCAGAAACTATGTTTTTAAAAAGTTTTGAAATTATAGAAGTTACAGATGAAGCAGAACTACAAAATATTTTTGGTGTAGTTAATTCAAATAACAGTCAAAACACTATAGATGATGAAATAGAAATCATTAATGAGGCGTTAAAAGAAGTCATTAAAGAAGATGTTCAATCAAATACATCTAATAAGATAGATGATGAAATAGAAATCATTAATAAGGCATTAAAAAAAGATATTAAAGAGGAAGTTGTCCAATCACAAAAATCTAATAAGAATAGTTATTTAACTGTAAATATTGATAAAGTTGATACGCTAATGAATTTAGTTGGAGAAATTGTTACTACTGAATCTATGGTAGAAAAGCAATCACAGCTAGAAAACTTTGATCCAGACAGTTTTGAAAAACAAGCAAGAAGGTTACATCAATTAACAACTGAATTACAAGATGTAGTTATGTCAATTCGTATGGTTCCAATTTCTTCTACATTTACTAAAATGCAAAGAGTTGTAAGAGATATGAGCAAAAAAACTGGCAAATTAGTAGATTTGGTATTGATTGGTGAGCAAACTGAAGTGGATAAGAATATTTTAGAAAATATTTCAGATCCTTTAATGCATATGATAAGAAATAGTATGGATCATGGTATCGAGACACCTGAGGAGCGTAAAGAAACTTCAAAACCAGAGAAGGCTACTATTACATTAGAGGCAAAAAATACTGGTGGAGATGTTGTTATTGTTATTAAAGATGATGGTCGAGGATTAAATAAAGAAGCTATTGTTAAAAAAGCAATTGAAAAAGGGATTACAAGTAAAAGTATTGAAGAAATTAGTGATAAAGAGGCCTACAACTTTATATTAGCACCTGGATTTTCTACAAAAGAAGCTGTAAGTGAGTATTCTGGACGAGGCGTAGGTATGGATGTTGTTTATACAAACATTCGTAAGTTAAGAGGTTCTATTAGTATAGACAGTGAAAAAGGAAAAGGTACTATGATTGTACTTCGTATTCCACTAACATTGGCAATTGTAGATGGTATGAAAGTACAAATAGGTGATGAAATATATATTATTCCATCACTTAATATAAAAGAAGTGTTTAGACATGGTGTTTATGAGATCGTTGAAAATCCAAATGGAGAAGAACATAGTATTATTAGAGGAAGTTGTTACGAAATTCGTAGATTATCAAATATACTCGGTATAAATACATCAAAATCTGATGAAGGCATTATGATTTTAGTGGAGTCTGAAATGGGTAATGTTTGTATTATTGTAGACAGTATTATTGGTCAACAACAAGTTGTAATTAAGCCAATACCTACATTGTTGACACAGTTTGAAAAAGTTCAATCTTACCTGGCAGGTTGCTCTATTTTAGAAGATGGTTCTATTAGTTTGATATTTGATGTAAACGCCATTATAAATAATTAAATGGTGTTAGTATAATATCATAGACATAATTACTATAGATGAATCTGTTGAAATTGCTAAAAAAATTAGGCGGAAATTGTGTAGTAAGACAGTAGAGGTATTCAAAAGGAGAGATAGTCTATGGAAGATAATAAAAAGATAAAAGTATTGGTAATTGATGATTCTAGTATGTTTCGACGTATTGTAGCAAAGTATCTTCAAGAAGATCCAGAGTTGGAAGTTGTGGGCACCGCTAAAGACTCATATGATGCTAGAGATAAGATAATACAATTTAGGCCAGATGTATTAACACTGGACATCGAAATGCCAGGGATGAATGGAATTGAATTTTTAAAAATTATAATGAATCAACATCCTATTCCTACGATTGTTATTAGTGGTGCTGATGGTAGATGTTTTGAAGCTATAAGTGCTGGAGCAGTTGGATTTGTTGAAAAACCAAATGCAAATACAATGAACGATTTTTCTAATGATTTAGCATCTAAAATTAAAGAAGCTTCGATTGCTAAATTGGAGAAAAAGTATTCTAAAACTAACTCTTCACAAGTTAATCATTCTGCACAGAAAAAAAGTATATTTAACAATGAGAATATAAGAAGAAAAAATGATAAAGATATAATTGCGATTGGGGCATCTATGGGCGGTGTAGAAGCTATTAGTAAACTATTAAGGCAATTACCTTTAGGATTACCGCCAATTGTAATTACGCAACATATGCCACCAGTATTTACCCAAAGATATGCAGAACGTTTAAATAAAGAATGCTTGATAAATGTATCAGAAGGTAAAGATGGAGAAGAAATATTAAGTGGACATGCATATATTGCACCTGGAGCTTTACAAATGGGTATAGCAAAGAAAAATAATAAATATGTATTAGAAGTTAAAGAAGGCGAGAAAATTAGTGGTCATTGCCCTTCAGTAGATTATTTATTTGAATCTGTAGCAAAAGCAGCTAAAGAAAATGCTATAGGTGTTATTTTAACTGGAATGGGTTCTGATGGAGCTAAAGGACTACTTGATATAAAGAAAGCGGGAGGATATACTGTTGGTCAAAATAGACATTCTTGTGTTGTTTATGGAATGCCAATGGCTGCGAAAAATTTTGGAGCAGTTTCAAAAGAAACTTCTTTAGAAATGATTCCAAATGTAATATTAAACCAATTAAAGAAAAGACAATTAACAGTGAAATCTAAAGATTAGATAGAAAGTAGGTATATATGAAATTTGAGTGTGATAAATTGAATGTATTTCGTGAAATTAGCAATATAGGTTCAGGTAATGCATCATCTTCATTAGCTATAATGTTGAATGAGATAGTTGATATTGGAATTCCTAAAAGTGACATGATTAAATTTTCAGACATAACTAATAGTTATAGTTCTCCAGAAGAATTAGTTGTAGGAACTGTCTTACAACTTTCAGGAGATATGGAAGGATTTATTATGGTTATTATGAAAATCGATTCGGCACTTAATTTATTATCAAAAATTTCTGGGAAAGAAATCATATGTGATAGAAATGATTATAATTCGGTTTGTGAAGAATTAAATTCAATAGGAGAAATTTGCAACATACTTTGTGGAACATATTTAACTGCAATATCTGATATGACAAATTTAACTATAGATCCATCAATTCCTTATTTTAGTGTAGATATGGTTATGGCAATTATGAATTTACCTATTTCATTATATGGTCCGGTTGCTGACTCAATTTTATGCATTGAAACAGACTTTTTCACTACAGATCATAAAATTGATGGAAAATATTATTTTATTCCGAAAGTTGAGTCATGTAAAAAACTATTAGCTTCATTAGGATTTGTTGATTCGGAGAATAACTAATGGAAAATGTAACAGTAGGTATAGCAGATTTTAATATTGTAAAGGCACCTAATCAAATTAAGACGATTGGGTTGGGATCTTGCTGTGGTGTAGTACTTTACGACGAGATAAATAAAATTGCTGGATTAATTCATATTTTACTTCCAGACTCAAAGCATGAAAAAAATATAGTAAATAAGGCAAAGTATGCAGATACGGGGATTGTTTTATTGTATGAAGAAATGAAAAAAGCTGGTGCAAATACTGGATTTATAAGAGCGAAGTTAGCTGGTGGTGCACATATGTTTAATTTTAAAAATACCAGCAGTAGTATATTTACTATTGGAGAAAAAAATGTAAAAGCATGCAAAGAGACATTAGCTAAATTAAATATTTCTATTGTTTCTGAAGATGTATTAGGTTCTTGTGGAAGAACTATTATTTTTGATACTCTTACAAATAAACTGAGTATCAAAAGTATTGGGAAAAGTGAAAAACTTATTTAAAAGGATGGTGTATTATTTGTGAATACAAATGATGAAATAATAGAGAATAAAATAGATGATTTGTATATGGTATTTGTTATAAATAATCAAAAATATGCATTGTCATCAAAATATATTATAGAAATTATTGAAATGTTACCTATAACGAAAGTTCCATTCCTTCCTAAGTATATGAAAGGGATTATAAATTTAAGAAGTACGATTATTCCTGTAATGGATGCTAGAATGAGATTTGATATGGATCCAATTGATTATAATGAGAGAACTTGTATTATTATAATTGAGAATAACATGGATAAAATTGGGTTAATAGTTGATGCTGTAAATGAAGTTATTAATATTTCACCTAATCAAAGTATGAAAATGAACTCAAATAAAGACGAATGTAAGCAAAATTTCATAAAAGGTGTTAGTGAAATAAATAATGAAATTCAGTTAATATTAGATTGTGATTCATTAGTAGAAATTGTAGAGGATATGAATAATGGAATTAACGAATAAAGACTTTGTACGATTAAAAAATTTTATGTATAATAATTATGGAATAAATCTTGAAAATAAAAGAACACTGATTGAAACACGACTAGTATTGATGGTAAAGCGCTTAGGATTTGCTGACTTTAAAAGTTATATAGATAGTTTGATGCAAGATAAGACAGGAGAGCAAGCATCTATTTTAGTAGATAAGCTAACAACAAATTTCACTTATTTTATGCGTGAGGAACAGCATTACGAATTTTTAAAAGATGAAGTACTATTACCTAATTTAAAAAAACCATCAATTGGAGGAATAAAAATTTGGTCTGCAGCTTCATCTACAGGAGAAGAACCATATTGTACTGCTATGTTAGTAGCATCCATTTTTGGAAAAAACGCAAAGTCAAAGGTATCTATAACAGCATCTGATATTTCTAATAGTGTATTAAAACAAGCGAAGGCAGGTATTTATTCGGAAGATAAAATATCTAAATTACCACAATTGTGGGTGAAAAATTTCTTTCAAAAGATAAATGATAAAAATTATGTAGTTATTGAAAATGTTAAAAACTTAGTTGAATTTAAATATTTTAACTTAAATAATAAAATAGGTTGGGATAAGTGTAAATACGATGTTATTTTTTGTAGAAATGTTATGATTTATTTTGATAATCCTACAAATCATAAATTATCTAAAAGATTATACGAATCACTTAAACCAGGGGGATATTTGATAATTGGAATGTCTGAAAGTTTATCTAACTTAGAAACAGATTTTGAACGTGTAAAACCATCAGTGTATAGAAAACGATTATAGTTGATCAAAATGGAGGAAATATTATGAAAAGAGTATTAATAGTTGATGATGCGGCATTTATGCGTATGTCTATTCGCAATATGCTTACGAATTATGATTTTGAGATAGTTGGTGAGGCAGAAAATGGTTTGATGGCAATTGAAAAATATAAAGAATTACAACCAGATATTGTAACGCTAGATATTACTATGCCAGAAATGGATGGATTACAAGCATTAAGAGAAATTAAAAAATTTGATCCAGCTGCATCGATTGTTATGGTATCAGCATTAGGACAAGAGGCGAGAATGAAAGAGGCAATTATTTATGGAGCAAAAGGGTTTATTGTAAAACCTTTTAAAGAAGAGATTATTGTATCTGCTTTATCTAAACTGTAATTTATTTTGATG
>NZ_DATIRC010000110.1:0-1514 GCF_035470145.1 Romboutsia sp. | reverse complement strand
AGCTTCCGTTCTTAATTGGAACGATTAGCCGATTTAATTAGACGTTAAAAATATATTAGTGCCTGATGCGGGAAAGGTTTTTCCATGAGCAGATTTTCGATTTTTTGAATGAACCCTAACTATTAGTTATTCTCCCCTAGGCGCGGGAGATGAATGTGTAAAAGAAAGAGTATAGTGATAAAGAATTTTTTTTTTCAAAACTAAAATCACAAGAGCGATTGACTTGGAAAAGTAAAGGATTTCTAACCATCTTCTTATTTTATTCTATAATGAACATAAAGTAATTAGATGGAAAAATAAGGGATAGAGAGTCTGTATATGAGTTTATCCGTCTCCGAAGTATCTATTCTTTTTTTTATTATACTCCTTTGTTTTTATTCTATCGCACTATGTATCATTTATTTAATAATAATAAACCCAAAAATCCTCTATCTTTGCTTCAATCAAATCTAAGTTTAAAATGAAAATGGAGGAATATCAAAGATATTTAGAATTAGATAGATCTCGAAAAAATGATTTCCTATACCCACTTATATTTCGGGAATATATTTATACACTTTCTCATGATCATGGTTTAAATAAATCTATTTTGTTGGAAAATGAAGGTCATAACAATAAATCTAGTTTAGTAATTATAAAACGTTTAATTACTCGAATATATCAACGGAATCATTTAATTATTTTTATTTCTGCAAATGATTCTAACCAAAATCCATTTCTTAGGTACAATAAGAATTTATATTCGCAAATGATATCCGAGGGGTTTGCAGTCGTTGTGGAAATTCCATTTTGTCTACAATTAGTATCTTCTTTAGAAGAGTCAGAAATAGTCAAATCTCATAATTTACGATCAATTCATTCACTATTTCCTTTTTTAGAGGACAAATTTCCACATTTAAATTATGTATCAGATATATTAGTACCTTATCCTATCCATTTAGAAAAATTGGTTCAAACCCTTCGCTACTGGGTAAAAGATCCCTCTTCTTTGCATTTATTCCGACTCGTTGTTCATGAGGAGTGGAATTGTAACAGTCTTATTATTCCAAAAAAATCTATTTCCATTTTTCCAAAAATTAATCCAAGATTCTTTTTCTTCCTATATAATATTCATGTATATGAATACGAATTCATCTTTTTTTTTCTCCGTAACCAATCCTTTTATTTACGATCAACATTTTCTTGGGTACTTCTTGAGCGAATAAATTTCTACGGAAAAGTAGAACAGTTTACAGACGTCTTTGCTAATGATTTTCAGTCCGTCCTATGTTTGTTCAAGGATCCTTTCATGCATTATGTTAGATATCAAGGAAAATTCATTTTGGCTTCAAAGTATACGCCTCTTCTGATGAAAAAATGGAAATATTACTTTGTCAATTTATGTCAATGTCATTTTTATGTGTGGTTTCAACCGGAAAAGATCTATATAAACCTCTTATCTAAGCACTCTATAGACTTTTTGGGTTATCTTTCAAGTATACGACTAAATCGTTCAGTGGTACGGAGTCAAATGT
>NZ_DATIRC010000109.1:0-7022 GCF_035470145.1 Romboutsia sp. | reverse complement strand
AAATTTAAAAAGTTACACCACTGTTACTTTTGTTACGAATTTGTAATCTAAAGTAACAGTGGTGTAACTGTTATATGTAACCCCTATATGATAATATTAAACCATAGAAAAGAGATAAACTAAATTTTAGCAATGGACATGACTTCCGAGGTTGTTTGAGCCACGTGTGGGCGAAGTACTTGAGCGAAGTGAATTTTTACATAAATATTAATAACAAAGGATGGGATGAGCATGAAAAGAGCAATAACAACATTATCATTATTATGTGGAGGATTATTATTTATAAATCCAATTACAAATATAATATTTGCACAAAATACAAATAACCAACCTGTTACAGAGTTGGTTGAATGCAGAGATATAAATAAAGAAACAATAATGACAAATGAAGAAAATATAGAACAAAAAAACATAAATAATGAAATTAAAGAAAATGAAGTATACAAAGAAGAAATAGTAAAAGAAAATATAGCAAAGCTAGAAGTTAATAATGAAGTAATAAAACCAAAAATAAATAATGAAATAGTAGAGTGTGAAAATACTCAGATTGCTGAAAATAATAAAGAAGAAATAATAAAGGAAGAAGCAGAAGATAAAAATACTGTTGAAGTTATAGAAGTGCTAAATCAACAACAAGCTGAAGAATTATTAAAAATGTACAATAAAGATGTAAATTATACATTCGAAGGGAATGAAAATACTTTTGAAGTTTTAAATCAAAAAGGATTAAGTGGATATGTATTTTTCCCAGATTATGATACAGATTTAGGATTCTTTGTTGATAAGAATAGTGCTAGTATATATTACTTCCACCCAAGTGGATACCTTGAATTAGCTATATAAAATGTTTATATAAACTTCAAATTAAAACTTATAAAAACCTCTGATTTCAATTGAAATTAGAGGTTTTTTATATAATGAAGCTAAATAATTAATTTGAATTTAGTTTAGTTGAAAAATTATATATAATCACACACAAAACATTTTATAATCATAAAGTAATTTTATATTTATCCGTACTATTAAAGTAATAAAATATTTGAGGTGATGAAATGATTGATAAAATACAATTATTAGAAATGACATCTAAATTATCAATGCTTAATTCGAGTAATAATGACGATAATTCAAGCAATGAATCATTTGATATAGCAATGATAAGTCTATTAAAAGCAGTAGCACAAAAAAATAAAGCTGATAACATAAATACAAATAGTATAAGTATAGATAATAAAATTAATTATGAAAATGTAACTTTAGAAACAGAAAATAGTATTCAAAATACTAATAAAATACAGTCAGCATCAAAAGATATAGATAGAAATCAAAGGATAGATAAGGCTGTTAGTATGTCAGCTGAAAAGTATGGAGTAGATGAAAACTTAATAAGGGCAATAATAAAAGTTGAATCAAACTTTAATCCTAATAGTGTATCACCAGCAGGAGCGAAAGGATTGATGCAGCTTATGCCTGAGAACTGTAGGAATTTAGGCATAAAAAATCCATTAAATATAGAAGAAAATATAGATGGTGGAACTAGACATATAAAAGAATATTTAGATAGATATGATGGGAATGTAGAAATGGCTCTTATGGCTTATAATGGTGGACCAACCAGAATGGCAAGAAGAGGCGTGAAATCTATAGTAGATATATATAAAATGCCAAAAGAAACACAAAATTATGTTCCAAAAGTAATGAAGTATTATAAAGTATAAAAGAATCAACTAAAAAATAATTTAAGTAATAGATTAAAATATGTATTGTTTCAAACTGTTCCTATCAAAAAATAAAATAATATAAAAATCAGCTTTATTTATAGCTGATTTTTATATTATTTTAAGCATAAATAATAATCTATTTTTTAATTCCTTAAACTTATTCTCAGATACTGGAACTACCTTAGAATTTATAATAACAGAAGTTCTGTTAAGTTTTCTTATTTTTTTTAGATTAATTAAGTGATTATTGTGGCACCTAAAAAAATCAGATGGATTTAAATTCTTCTCCAGCATGTCAATATTATGAGGAATAGTAACAAAATTGTTGCTAGTATAAGCAATGCAATTGTTACATCTAGACTCTATAAATAAAATGGACTTAGTAGATACACCACCTAATATATTGATATAGTTTTTATGAATATGCATTTTTTTTATAGGTTTATTTTCATCATCTAAATCTCTAATACATAGCAAAAGTTCATCTTCAAAAGCTGAATATTTCAAAGGTTTAAGTATATACTTGAAATCTTTTAAAGAAAAACCATTAAGCATAAAATCTACTATCTCAGGCATGAAAACTATTTGAATATCGCTATACAAAGATTTGATTTTTTCATAAGTCTTAAAAACTGTTTGTTTATTAGTTAAATTAATATTAAGTAATAAAATATCTATGTGTTTAGGTGGTTTATTCACTAACTCATTAAAAGATTCAAACTTAGAAAGCTTATATTTGAAATCATGAAATGAAGAAAACTTAACTAAATAACTATTCAAGGTACTTACTTGATCAAGCTCATCACAACATATAGTTACATTAATCATATCAATCTCCTTTAAAAATATTGTATAATGGATTATTAAGTATATGAATTATTCAAGCTATATATAACTTAAATATACAATTTTTCAATAAATTAAAAAACTTCAAAAAATACAATTATATACATTTTAAATTATGCATATAAAACTTAATTTATATTCCTTAAAAAATCAAAATAATTAAAAATCAGAATAATTAAAAATCAGAGTGAAATTTAACTCAAGTAATTTAAGGTGTGACCGTATTATTAATAAATAGAAAACTATATATAAAATTTATAAAATATTATAGAGGTTAAAGATGAAAGTAAGAAATATAGGGTTGAACACAGGATTAAGTATAGAAAGTAAAAATAGCAAAAGTAAACTAGATTTTACTGATAGTTTTAATCAAACAAATAGATCGAAAACAAAAGAAGAGTTAGATGCATATATAGAGGAAATAAAAAAAACAGGTGAACGGTTAGTAGTAACCCAAAATTATACAGATGTAATAAAATACAAACAAGTTATAAAAGGATATTTAAAATCAATAGTAGATTATGTTTATAGCTTAAATAAAAATGACAGCTTTTGGGATAGAAACTATTTTACTACAGTAAAAACAGTAAATGAAAAACTAGAGGAAATAACAAAAGAACTAATATATGAACAAAAAGAAAATATTGATGTAGCCGCTAAAATAGATGAAATAAATGGACTTTTAATAGATATATACATGTAAGGAGAAAAGAAAATGAAAACACTAGCAAATCAAGATGGAATATATGAAATACAATTTGAACAATTGGTAGAAGGAGAAAAAGAATCTATAAACAGTACGGAAGAAATAATGAATGGTCAAATGGATGTAACAGTATCAATGGGATCTACAAGAGAAAAAATAGAAAAAATAGTAAATCTAAAAGTTGGAGATATAATACAGCTAGATAAGAACGTAGAAGAAGCATTAGATATAAACATAAATGGAAAATCAATAGCAAGTGGAGAAAGCATAATAATAGATAATAAATTAGCAGTGAGATTATCAAAGATAAAAAATGAAGAAGATGATAATTAAGATATAAAGTATAGAATTAAGGAGGATGTCAATGAACATAAGTCCAGTAAAATTTAGAAATATTGAAAATATATATAAGGCCAATAAAATGGAAGTTAAAAACGTAGATAGTAAAAGAAAAGATACTATTGAAATATCAGAATTAGGAAAATACCTAAACAAAGTAAATGCAAATAAAGAAGAAGTTGATATAAATAAAATAAATGAATTGAAACGAAAAATAGAAAATGGGACATATAAAGTTGATTCAAAAGCTTTAGCGAAAAAAATAATAGATAGTATGAAGGGGGAGATATAATTGAGCCCAGAATTAAAGATAATCATATATGAAGAAAAAAATATATTAAAAAAACTATTAAATTTACTAGATGAGCAACATGAATTAGTTATAAATAAAGAAGTTCTGAAAATGGACAAAATAGCTCAAGAACTGGATAATACATCAAAAGAGCTTGCAACTGTAGAAATAAAAAGAAGAAATATAATGGGCAGTGAAAGCAGTATGAAAACAGTTATAGAAAACTGTGAAGATGAAAATATAAAGCAAGCTTATGAAGAAATAGAAAGCACTTTAAAAATGATAGAAATACAAAAAGAAGCAAATTCAAATCTTATAAAACAAAGACTATTTTTTACAAAGAAAATGATAAACTTTATAAAACCAAATAAAGGCGCAGGAACATATAATTCATATGGACAAGTAGGAAAATAATAATTGGAGGGAAATGATGGCGGGATTATTAGGTAGCTTACAATCAGCAAGGTCGGGAATGACTGTAAGTCAAATGTCGATAGAAACAACTTCACATAATATAAATAATATGAATACACCAGGGTATTCAAGGCAAAAAGTAGAACAAAGTGCGAAAAGTGCATATAGTTATCCAGGATATAATAGTAGTATGGGTGCAGGTCAATTAGGAACAGGTGTACAAGCTACAGATATTACAATAATAAGAAATACATTTTATGATTTTCAGTTTAGAAATGAATCTCATAATCAAGGAAAAATAAATGTTAAATATGATCATTACACAAATATGGAAAAAATATTTAATGAGCCATCAGAGACATCTATATCAGCATCTATTGCAAACTTTTTTAGTAGTTGGCAAGAATTAACAAAAAATCCAACGGATGTAGCATCTAAAGATATAGTTACTCAAAATGGTAAATATTTAGCGGATAATATAAGTAATATAAAAGAAAAATTAGAAACTTTAAGCTCACAAGCTAATGTAAAGCTTAATGAAGATGTTGAATCAATAAATGATATGCTTGACCAATTAAGAGAACTTGATAAGCAAATAAAGATAGTTCAAGGTAGTGGAAAATCTCCTAATGACTTAATGGATCAAAGAGACAATGTAATTGATGATTTAAGTTTTAAAATGAACGTAGGAAATGATGATATAAAAACAGCTTTAGAAAATGGGTTATCAAAAGTTGAAATTACAGACAGTGCAAGTGGAGAAAAGCAATTAACTTTAACATACGGAAATCCTAGTCAAACTAAAGATATACCAGCAGATAAAATATCAGGTGAGATTCAAGGTTCTTTAGAGATGATAGATAAAATAAAAGAATATACAACAAGTCTAACAGAACTTGCAAAAGGTATAGCTACAGGTGTTAATCAGGTTTTAAGTGGAAAATCTTTAGATAATGTTGATGGAACTTTAGGCACTGAAATAAATAAAGATACGGATTTCTTTGTATTTGATGAAAAAGGTAACCCTATAATTAAAGTTAATGAAAAATATACAAAAAATCCTAGAGAACTAAATGTAACAACGGATATAGCTCAAAATATGTATAAATTAAAAGATGAAAAATTTGCAATTGGTGCATCGGGAGAAGAAACTACTATAGATAAATTTTACAATAATATAATACAAAAACTAGGAAATGAAGCTCAAGAAGTTATAAGAAATGAAAAAAATCAAAGTAAAATATTAAAAGAAATAGATAATTTAAGAACTAATGTATCAGGGGTATCATTAGATGAGGAAATGATAAACTTAGTACAATTTCAACATGCATACAATGCAAGTGCAAAAGTAATATCTACAATAGACTCTTTATTAGACGTAGTAGTAAATGGTTTAAAGAGATAATTAGGAGGATAAAATGAGACTAACTAATACTTCGATGATAAGAAATCATATGTATGATACGCAACAAAATTTAACAAGAATGAATAAAATAAACGAACAAATAAACTCAGGTAAAATGGTAAATAGAGTATCTGATGACCCACATAAAGCTATAAGAATAATGAATTTAAATAATGAAATAAGATATACTGAAAAGTATAACTATAATATAGATGAGACTGTAGGATGGTTGAATACTACAGATGCTTCATTAGAACATTTCGGGAACGTACTTAAAGATATAAAAGATGAGCTATTAAAGGTTGGGAATGGAACATACTCAGAAGAAGAAATGAAGTCTATAAATGCTGAGATAAATGAAAATATAAAAGAACTTGGAGATGTTTTAAATACAACTTATGGTGGGAAATATATGTTTGGAGGTACAACTGTAGATGAAGCACCTATAAAGGTAGTAGAAAATGCAGATGGAACAGTAACATTAGAAGTTAATAAAAATTCAAATACGGACAATTTAAAAGCGGATATATCAGATGGTATAAATATAGATTATAATCTATCGGTTGGAGAAATATTTAATACAGTTGACGATAGTGGTAATCCTATGAACTTGCTTGATGAAATAAATAATATATCTAAATATATGAATGATATAGCAAATGAAAAAGATCCTGCAAAAGTTCAAATAGCTAAAAAGAACTTACTAGAAACAACGAAAGAAAAAGTGGATGTATTATATAATCATGCCTTAGATGAAAGAACATCTCTTGGTGTAAGAGTAAGTACAGCTGAAAAAGTAAGAGAACTTAATGAAGAAAATATATTAAATATGAAAGGAGTATTATCTCTAGATCAAGATGTAGACCATGTTGAAAAATTTATAGAGTTAAAATCAGCAGAACTTGTTTATCAAGCGTCTATAAAAGTAGGTTCAAATTTAATACAACCAACTATATTAGATTATTTAAGATAATCAGGAGGTAAATATGGAAATAATATTTGAAAAAGGGATACCTGGATTTGAAGAATATAGAACTTTTGTAATAAACGAAGTTAAAGAAAATAATAAATTCAAAATGATAACTTCAACAGAAGATATAAATATAGGATTTATAGCTATATCTCCTTTTGAAGTAAAAAAAGATTATGAAATAGACTTAAATGATGAAATAATAAATGAATTAAAAGTAGAAAGTCCTAAAGATGTATTGGTGTTAAGTTTAATAACACTAGGAAAAACATTAAGTAAAAGTACAGTTAATTTAAAAGCTCCTATAATAATAAATATAAAGAATAATA
>NZ_DATIRC010000108.1:0-10296 GCF_035470145.1 Romboutsia sp. | reverse complement strand
GGTCAAGCACCAACTTATACTATAGAAAACTTCACTCGTAAAAATCTAGTATGTGGTGGAGATGCAGTTAATTATTCATCTGACATGACACAAGAGATAGTTGTACAAATGTTAAAAATGAGAGAAGTTACTTTAGCAAAGGTTAAAGAGGATGCTTTAAAGAAAGAGCAAACTGCAGGTACTAATGCAGGAGGATTTGGAACAGGAACACCAGATGCAGGAGCGTTTGGAGGGACTAGTCCATTCGGTGGTGGAGTAGCACCAAGTAATAATCCTTTCGGAGTATAGAAAATCAACATATGGTTCTGAACATGTTGCAAATAGCCATGTTCAGAGCCTAATATTTAAATAAAATCTGACTTTTATTAATATAGGAGAATATCATGGGAGAATTAATGAGATGTGGCGTTTGTGGACACGAAGAAGAACAATTAGACGAATGCAATGATTGTGGTCAAGTATACTGCAAACATTGTGGAATAGAAACTACTGGACAATGTATGGAATGTGAAAATGAAGAATTTGATAGAAACTAGTGCTTTTAGAGAGCAATTACAATGGGCGAAAAATACGCTATTAGGAAAAGCAGTTATAAATATTAAACATGGAACAACGTACTATGTTAAGGGTATTACTGTAGACTCAGAAACATTAGAATTGAGAGTTGTATATAACGATGGAATAAATGTGTTTAATGATTGGGATAGACCGTTAAATTTATTCTTAAGAAAATTTAAATCAAAATACTAGGAGAGAAAATAGGATGAATACAAAGTTTATAATAAGAAATTTAGAGAATGAAAAGAGAAGAATAGATAAAGAAATAGCAAGACTTAAAAAGACTACAGTTATAGCAGAAGGTACTTATAGCACAACTGAAAATATGTTACTTGATGTGAAAGCAGATATATGTTTAGTATCAAGTCCATGTGACTTAGATTTCAATGTAAGATTTGAAAAATATGATACAACAATAAGATGTACAATGACAACGAAAGATGAAAGATTTAAAGATAAGAAGGAATTTGTTGGAGTTGCTAGATGTGATTCGTCTGATACATTTAATCATGGTGTAGGTATGACTATAGCACACCACAGAGCAATAATGAAGGTTCAAAAATATATATTAAATGAAGTATCTAAATACTAGGAGGACAACAAGAATGGCAATAGTAAATTTATTGGATTTAAAACCTACTGTAGTAAGTAGGGACATAAGAGATTATGATATGATGATATGTGGTGAATCTGGAATAGGTAAATCAGAATTAGCACTAGACATATATGGCATAGATAGATGTATAGCATTAGCATTTGAGGATTCATACGCAGGTATATCTGGAGCATATGCAGTAGACATAGATTCATATGCTACATTAACTGCATATTTAGCACAGTTAGAGAATCCTGCACTGAGAGAAAAGTTTGATACAGTTATAATAGACACTTTATTCTTATTAGATCACTGTATAGAGAAATCAATAACTGATTCATATGGAGTAGATTTGATAAAAGATGCTCTTAAGTGGAACGCAGGTTTCAAAATAGTTGATAAGAAATTCTTAGGTGCATTAAAGAGAATACAAAAGATGGGTTACACTATATGCTACATAACACATCCGACAACTAAAAAGGTTAAGATAAATGGTGTAGAAATAGATAAGTTTGAACCAAAAGTATCAAACAGAATCAAAGACTTATTAATGCCAGAGGTTGATATAAGATTATTCTGCTATACAGATGCTAATGGAGAACGTAAAGTAGCAACACAACAGTCTGCATATTGGGATGCTAGATGTAGAGTGGCAGAAATGGATGCTCTAATAGACTTTGATGGTAATACAATAAGAGAAGAATTTGCTAAAGGTGTAGATAGAAAACAAGCAAAAGGTGGAATTGTTGTAGAGAAGAAGGAAGTTGTTGTAGAGGAAAAGATGTCATTCGAGGAAATAATGAATTACCTAAACAATGACCTTGCTAAGAGATGTGCAGAAGAAGGTAAATTACCAGATGCAAATCGAATAATAGTTTCTCAATTAGGTAGAGATGAAGATAGTAATCCAAGAACATTAAACAATGCAACACCAGAAATGTTGGGTGCATTAGAAACAATAGTAATAGAATTAGAAGTTCTATTAGGAATGAGGTAATTAAATGAATATATCATTAAGTGTAGGAATACCACAAGCAATTATTTTATTTTGTTATGTGATGGTATTAGTTAAAAACATAAAACATCATGGAGAGCCACAAAACACAAGCTACAATGGATGGGCAAGTGTAATAGGAACTGCTATAGGAATGGCATTGCTAACATGGGGTGGATTCTTCTAAAGTGAGAGGTAGATTATTCTACCTCTTTTTACATTTGTAAATATAAATACGTTATATGTAGCAGAGGTGATGATATGAAATGCAATGGAAATGGATGCAAGAAAGATTTAGATGCATCTAAAATGAGTTTTGCTAAGAATCTAGATGGTGAATATCCTAAGAGTGGACTATTGTATTGTCCTCAGTGTGCAGAAGAAGAATATCAAAGAAAGTTACTAGTAGATTATCTGCATAATGGGTTTATATATAAAGGATATTACAAAGGTGACAATAGTCGGAACGATAAGCGTGAAGTAAAGAGATTAATGGGATTAATAAATACTCAAATATCAAATCTAAGAAAAGATGCATATACATGTGAACAAATAAGGTTGATACTTGAATATATGCTTACTAAAGAGAATGTTGAGTTCGGTGAAAGCATACTCGGATTAGTGCCATATTACTATGTTAAAACGAGCAAATATCATAGACAACTATTTAAAATAGGGAACAGTAAAACATATGGCTACATAGAGCCAACTAAAGTAGATATGAGCAACAAACCTGCACACAAACCAAATAAGAGTGCATTAAGACTAACGAACATGGAATCAGTATAGGAGATGGAACAATGAACTTAAATGCTTTATACAGTCCTATAGATATATTAAATTACTTAGGATCAGTATGTAATGATACATCTATATTGGACAACAAGAGAAATAGATTAAATCCACATAAGGATTTTGAATTAGATAGATTACATAGGATTATATAAACTGCAATAGAGAATATTTACATGGGCAAAGATGTTAAAGAAATTGATGCAGTAACTCTAAATATGTATTTATCTGCATATCCAGATCAACATGGATATTATACACAACACAAAGGTGATGAAGTTGTAACTAGTATTAAAGAAATGGCTAGGAATGTATCTGTAGAAGGTGCATTGTGTACAATTAAGAAACTTACTTTGCTTAGAGAGTACGAGAAAGTTGGATTTGGTACTAAAGATATATATAATACTGCTCTAATTGACCCAGTAGAAATCTCTGAGGAACGCAAGAAGTTTGATATAATGACAGAAGTTGATATAAGAAACATAGTTAAATCTAAGATGGATTTGATTCATGAGAATATGGCAATCGACACTGGAGAGATGTATTCATTCCATGCAGGAGAAGATATTCTTGATTTACTAAGAAGATGTAAAGAAGAACCTACTTGGGGACATTCTTTCCAATCTAAAATCTTTAATCGAGTGTTCAGAGGACTTCTTGGAAAGAAAGTTATGATTCGTTCTGGTAGTACTGGAAGTGGAAAAACAAGGCAGATGATAGGCGATATGGCGAATATTTCTGCTAAAATGATGTATGATAATTCTACTCATACGTGGGTTGAAAATCATAGACCAGTATCTTCTACATTTATAACAACAGAATTGGATAAAGATGAAGTTCAATTAATACTTCTGGCAACTATATCTGGAGTAGCAGAAGATATAATCAAAGATGGACACTATACTTCAGAAGTGGAAGAAAAACTTCACATAGCAGGAGAGATAATAAGGGACTCGGAAATACATTTTGAGTTCGCATCGAATTTCTCTATGACCGACCTTGAAAGTTTAATAGAAAAGAATATAAATAGACATGATACTGGATTTGTATTTTTTGACTATATACAAATAACTCCGAAGTTTGCACAAGAGTTAAGGAAAGTATTTGGATATGACTTAAGAGAAGATCAAATGTTAAACTTAATGGTTAGTTGTCTTAAGAACATAGCAAATAAGTTTGATATATTCATCTTGACTGCTACCCAAGTTAACCGTAGTCACAAGTCTGATGAATACCCAGATGCGACTCATTTGCGTGGAGGACAAGCCACTGCAGATAAGGCAGATTACGGAATCATAACTATGAGAATTACACAAAAAGACAAAGAAAAATTGGAGAAGTTAATGTCAAAAGGGAATTTTGATTGTCCTATGCCAACTCATGGACACCATGTATTTAAAAACAGAGGTGGAAAATATACTGGTGTAATTATCTGGGTAAATATGAACTTGGATAACATGACAGTTCAAGATTGCTTTGTAACAACGCAAGACTTTGACCAACTATATGTAGAGCCGAAAGAATTGTAGAGATGGTATATCCATCTCTTTTACTTTATACAATAGAAATACGTTATATATAAAGAGGTGATAAAAATGGATGCAAAAGAGTTGAAAAGCAAACTTACCTTGGAGCATGTAGTACAAATATTAGAAGATTTAGGAGCAGAACCAAGACAAGGTTCTAATTTAAATGAGATTTGGTGTAAAACTATTTGTCACAGTGGAAATAGTCATAAACTATATTTATTTAAGGATTCATTGAATTTTCATTGTTTTACGCATTGTGGAAGTTTAGATATATTACAAGTGGTACGAAACGTATTGGACTATAGTTTACAACAAGCAATAGAGTACATAAGTACAAAGTTTGGCTTTTATAATAATACGTTTAAATATGGGTTTGATAATACAATTCATACAAATAATTTAGATATAATAAGTTCATTTATGAGTAAAAGAGAAGTTGTAAAAACAGAGGAATGGAAACCATTTAAAAAGATAGATGAAGAAGTGTTAAAGCAATTCTATGACTTCTATCATTCGAGTTTCTATAAAGATGGTATATCACCTGCAGTGCTACAAAAATTTGAAGTTAAATATGATATTTTGAATTTTAGAGTGATAATTCCACACAGATATGCAGATGGAACACTAATAGCAGTGAGGTGTAGAAATTTAGACGATTATTTAATAAGCAAAGGTATGAAATATACACCTATTGTAAATGATGGAAAACTATTGTCTGCACCTACTGGACAATATTTTTATGGTTTGTATCAAAATGCAAACAACATTATGAGAGCAAAGAAAGTAGTGTTAGTTGAAAGTGAAAAAGCAGTAATGCAGTATGAAACAATGTATCCAGATGCAAATATAACACTGGCTCTTTCGAGTTCCAATTTAAGCAATTTTCAATTAAACATATTGAAAGAACTTGGAGTAGAAGAAGTAATAGTAGCACTTGATAAAGAGTTTGAAAGTGCAGGAACGGAAGAAGAAAGATTGTATGCACGTAAATTAGAGAAGTCGATTATTAATAGAATAAACTTCTGCAAAGTAAGTGTCTTATGGGATGTAAAAGGATTGTTAAAGAAGAAAGATAGTCCATTAGACAAAGGTAAAAAAGTGTTTGAAGATTTATTTAAGAATAGAAAATATAAACAATCATAGGAGGAAGTATGAAGTACGCATTAAGAGGAAGTTTACATGAAGATTTAGTAACAAGGATATTTGAGAATAGAAATGTTAATATAGAACAAAGGAAAGCATTTTTAAATCCGAGCAGAGATTCAATCCAGAATCCTGCAATATATGAAAATATGGATAGGGCGTTTAAAGCAGTTAAGTACCACATTGAAACGAATGGGTTAATATTGATATTGGTAGATAGTGATGCAGATGGATATTGTAGTTCTGCTACACTTATAAATTATTTTAGATTGAGTTTAAAATATAAGAACTTGGTGTTTGTTATGCACAAGGACAAAAAACATGGACTAACAAAAGAGGTATTAAAAGAGATACTAGAAATAAGTCCAGATTTAGTTATAATACCAGATGCAGGAAGTAGTGATTATAAAGAACATGAAATACTTGCTAATAATGGAATTGGAGTTGTTGTTTTAGATCACCATGAATGTGAAAAATATTCAGATTATGCAATAGTTGTTAATAATCAATTATCTCCAGAGGGCAATAAAACACTATCTGGTGGAGGAATGGTGTTGAAATTCATAGAGTATATGGATACGCAATTTAATATAGGTCAAAGTGAATATTATTATGATTTAGTAGCAGTGTCACTAGTAGCAGATGGTATGCTTATGATAGAACCAGAAACACGCTACTATGTATTAGAAGGTCTGGACAATATAACAAATCCTTTATTAGAGTTACTTGCAGAGAAAAGATCAGAAGGAGCAGGAGTGTTTGAATTTATAAGTTATAACATTGCACCTGCTATTAATGCAATAATTAGAGTCGGAACAGATTCAGATAAGCGAAACCTTCTGGATGCTATGATATGTGAGAATAGAACAGAAGTTATAAAACTACGAGGTCAAGGTGAGGTAGAGTTGCCACTGGTGGAATACATTCTTAAGATGGCAGACAGATTAAAATCAAAGCAAACTAGAGATATAAAGAAAATAATAGAAGATGAAAACACTATAATAATGACCGAGAATCTACCAATATCAATCATGGTACATGAGAATGAAGATGCACAAGCATTATCTGGATTAATGGCAAGTAGATTAGTAGATAAATATGGAAAACCTTCATTGGTGCTTAGAAAGGTCAATCAAGATGATGGAAGGTTTAGGTATGATGGCTCTGGAAGAAGTACAAACACATTTAAAAACTTTAAAGACTATTTATTAAGCACAGATAAGTTTATATATTGTGCAGGGCATCAAGGAGCATTTGGTGTAAGTATAGATACTCAGAAAATGAGTGAATTGTTATCTAGTTTGTTGTATCAATCATTACCAAATGAAGATGCGTGTCACATAGTAGATAAAGCATATGTGGATGGTAGAGTGGGTTCTATGGATATAATATCAATAGATGAACTTAAACAACATTGGTGCAGAGGATTCGATAAACCACAATTTTATATTAAACTATCTGGTGTAGATAGTGCAGATATAACTACTATGGGTGCTACTGGAAACACAATTAAAATCACGCATGACTATATATCTTATATTAAGTTTAAATGTACACAAGAGGACTTAGATGTATTGTTAAAACAAGGTCGAAAAGACATAGAAATAATAGGAACATTCAATGTTAACGAATGGAATGGTAGGTCTTTCCCACAAGTGTTTATAGAGGACTTTGAAGTAAAAGAAGTGGATGTTATGGATGATATAGATTTCAATGATTTTAATGCATTCGGATTTGGATTTGGTGCATAATGATTAAAAGATTATGGTGCAAACATGATTGGAATATAGTAATGGAAGATAAATACTATGATTTATATGGTTATGTAGATCGTATAAATTATCATGTATATTGTCCGAAATGTGGAAAGCGTAAAAAGATGGATTATGGAAAATATATGATGGAACAACGAATCAAAGAAGTTAATGATGAATATAAAAATAGGTAAACATTTACCTATTTTTTTTGTTTAAAAATATTGACAAAGTATTTACTGACATGGTATATTATAAATCGGACAAAAACAACACAAATCGACAAAAATTTTATAAAACAAAATGTGAGGTAAAAAATGATAAAAGAACTAAATAGAGAAATAGAAGTAAAAAGAGCAGAGTTAAATGTATTATTTGGTAAATATGGATTAAATGATTACACACTAAAGAAAAGTCAAGAGTTAGATGAATTGATCGTGATAGCACAAAGACAAGAATTAGATAAAGTTAATCAAAACAGTGTTACTATTGGTGCATAATGTCGAAAAATGATGTCGGATACGATATAAAAATACAATTTTATTTAAAGTATTGACTTGGTAATTACGATGGTATATAATTACATATATCGACAAAAAACTACATATGAAAACAAGGAGTTATGCGAATGAGATGGACAAAAGAAGAAGAAGAAAAATTTAGGATTGCATATCAAGATAACAATTATACCTTAGAGGAAATATGTTGGAAATTTAAAAGGAAAAGAAATGCAATTATGAGTAAAGCACATGCTATGCAAATAAAAAGAATACCACAAAAAGAGGATTTACCAGATGGATATAAACGATGTTCAAAATGTAAAGAAGTATTGTCTTTTGAACAATTTTATGATAAAAGAAAAGCAAAAGATGGAAAACAACCATATTGTAAAACATGTAAAAATAAATACAATAAGGAAAAAAAAGAAGAAAATAATAAGGGTATAACTCTTGTAAAAGAGCAGAAATTTATTGTGTGTAGTAGATGCAATGAAGAAAAATTATACACGAGTTTCGACATTGATAAAAAAACTGGCAAAAGAAAAAAAACATGTAGAAAATGTTATATAATAGCAACAAATAAAAATAGTATAAAAGAATGGGAAAAAGGTGATTAATATGAATTTTGTAAATGATATGGATAAAGAAAAGCAGTTAATAGGAATGGTAAACGATTATATAAGAAAGAACAACTTAGGAGATGAAGTTGTAGCATTTATAAAGAAAACAAGTGAACTTGATAAGTTTTCTTCGAAGTTGGAAGGGATAGAAAATAGACAGTTAAGCAGTGTTAATTTAAGAGATTTAACTAAAAGCATGTCTAAGAAACAACTTATGATTCCTGCTAATGTTACTCCAAAAGGAGAACTTATAGATGGAAACCATAGGTTGGCAGTGGCAAAAAAGTTAGGATTACCTTATTATTATTATATATCAGAGGATGGAACATTAGATGATAGAATTGGGACAAATGCCAACATGCGAAGATGGGATGCAAATAACTATCTACAAGAACACATAGAAAGAAAGAATGAAGAATATATATGGCTTAAAAAATTGTGCAATAGATGTAATATGACTATAGATGGATTGTTGTTAGTAATATCTAAAATAAGTGAAACACAATTACCGATAATTAAAGAAGAATTTAAAAACGGTACTTTAAAAATAGAGAAACGTGATTTTATAGAAATGTTCATAAATGATTTAACGGACTTTGCGTTCTTTAAAGAGTATAAGAGCAGTAGATTCGTAAGTGCTTTTTTAGATTTATATATGTATCCTCGATATAATCATGATACAATGTTAACTTCTATTGAAAAATATGGTAAAGATTTAGTTTCGCAAAGAACAACTAGAGAATATTTATCTGTTTTAAGTAAGATATATAGCAAATGTACTAAGAGCAAAATAAAATATAGTATAGAATTTAATACATTCTTATAGAAATAGATGGTGAGAGCCATCTATTTTTTTACATATTAAGAACTTTTTGCGTTATATGTAGTAGATAAAGTAAGGAGGGTTTGTAAAGTGATAGAAGAAAAACATCTAAGACAAGTATCTGTTGAAAAAATAAATGTGTTAGCAATAGACACATATGAAAAACTACTTCAACATATTGCAAATTTTAGTTTCGTAAATGATGCAGAAGTTGCAGTTATGTTGATAAGAATAAGGAATCTTATAAATGATGAAACTGTAAAGATACTTGGAGAAGATACTACAAATAAAATAAACAAAAAATTGGAGGACAATAAAAATGATAGTAAAAGTTAAGAAATTACACAAGGATGCAATAGTGCCAGAATACGCACATGCAACAGACACTGGATTTGATTTATTTTCAGTAGAGGAAACAACAATACCTGCAAATGGAAAAGCAATAGTTAAGACTGGTTTGGCATTTGGACTACCTGCAGGATGGGGAGTAGAAGTTAGAAATAAATCTGGTATAACTATGAAAGGTGTGCCAACTACAAATGGAACAACAGAAGATATAACAGTATATATAGGAACTATTGATACTGGATATCGTGGTGAAATAGGCATAATGATAAAAAATGAAAATGATTTTGGAATAACAATACCAAAGCAAATAAAAGTAGCACAAGGTGTCTTAGAGCAAATATTCCAATGTGGGTTTGAGGAAGTAGAAGAACTGGATGATACAGATAGAGGGACTGGTGGCTATGGTTCGACTGGATTTGAGTCAAAAGGAGCGTAGCAAATGAAAGTTATAAAAAGAGATGGTAGCGTAGTAGCGTTTGATTGTGTAAAAATCGAACGTGCTATTAAACTAAGTGCAGAAAGAGTTAGGAAAAAGTTAAGCAAAGAATTTTGTGATACTGTAGTAGCGAATACTATAATAGATATTCACAAAAGGAACTTAAAAGAAATTGTAACAGTAGATGAAATACATTTGTCTGTA
>NZ_DATIRC010000107.1:0-10173 GCF_035470145.1 Romboutsia sp. | reverse complement strand
TAACTATGTTCTTGGCTACAGAAGTAGGAATTGATGATTCAATAGGTAAATTCTTTGCACAAATGGAAGGAATACGCACTAACATAAACACTAACACAAACAAAAAAAGCAAACTAAAAGTAGTGGAAGTACATGTAAACATAAATGAATTTAGAGATGCTACTGAAATAAAGGTCGATACTAAAGTACCAATGAGCGAACTTAAAATGATAATAACAAAAGCAAGACAAGATATATTAGATAATGTAAGAGAGATCAGATATAGCGAAAAAGGTGAAATGTGGATTGGTCACAAAAAAGGAAGTAAAGATGTAGTGATAAACATAGAAGGTTGGAAGATGTCTGAATCAGAGAATCTGATATTTATAGAAAACTTCTTAGAATATATAACAGAATAACCATTGGAAGGCTAGGGTAATGCCAGAATCCAAATATTCCATTGTGGGGATACCAAGAATAAACTTCTTGGTATCTTTTTATTTGTATTATTTCTCTAAACTTCCATTATGGAATCCAAACATAAATGCTTGTGCATTTGGTTTAAAGTCCTCATGCTCTGCATCTATTAGTATTTCTGGGACTGCACACTTTCTACTACAACACACTTCTAACAGACATCTTAAAAACTCTTTATTGTTATTGCGCTCCAGATGTCCTAATAATCTAGTTTTTGTAAATTGTGTTGGTTTTACCTTTTTACCAACTTCCAGTCCAATCTCATATATCTCTTTCTTATCCATAAAAATACCTCCTAATGTTTTATTAATTACATTGTAACACATAACCCAGACCAAATCGTGTAGGAATGAAAAATTTAAATAAAATATCTTTTTTATCAGTATTTTTGGCTCTGAATGTGTTGCAATGACTAGTGTTCACAAAGTTAAAAACAATAAATCGAATGAGTATGTATATTTTTCCAAAAATGTGATACAATACTAAGTATAAAGAATTATTATTTTGGAGGTATTAGAAATGGCAAAAAGGGGTAAAAAAGAAAAGGGAAATAAAGAAAATGAAGTTGAAGTAACACCAGAAGAAGTAAAAGTTGAAGTAACACCAGAAGAAGAATCTGCAGAAGAAGAAATAGCAACAACAGAAATGGCAGTGCTAGATGAACCAGAACCAGAGGTAGAAGAATCTACAGAAGAACCTAAAGAGCAAGAGCAAGAAGAATCAGAGGTAGTAGAAGAAGAATCAAAAATAGGAACGGTTCAAGACATACAACTATCTGGAAAAATGGATGAAAAAATAAGAGCATTGAAAAACAAAGTTTTCAATATGAATGACTTCGGATTAAATATGTGGTTAGATGTAAATCAATTACTAATAGATGAAGAAACACAAAGAGGGATAATGACTTCGCAAGTTGAAAGAATAATAAGAGATTTCAATCCATCTTCTTTTGGTAGAATCACAGTGTCAAAACGTGATGATGGTTATTATGTTGTAAATGGACAACACAGATTAATGGCTCTAAAGAAGATAGGCGTTCGACAAGCACCATGTATTGTGATAGAAAATCCACATGCAGAAGAAGTTGATAAGAAGAAACAAGATGCAATTAACTTCTTAGAGATCAACCAAAATAGTCAAGCAGTACGTGCTATAGATAAATTTAGAATAGGAGTTTCGGCTCAACTTCCAGATTGGTTAGCAGTTAGAGATGTAATAGAAGAAAACGGTCTACGTGCAGGTACTACAGTAAATAGTGTTAACTGCCTAGCATGTATTCATAGATACATAAATAGTCCAAGTAATATAGAAACTAAAAACGCAAAAAAGAAACAAATATCTAAAGCAATAAAGATATTAAATGAAACTGTTGGCGTTCCACATATCACACATATTTCTTTACAAGCAATGTGCATACTAGTTAGAGAATATGTAGACAACAACTTAACAACAGTAGATAAAATGATTACCAGATTCAGTAGAGTTGAACTTGCTAAGTTAATAAGCACTGCTATTACAATGAAGAATAATGGAACTAGTAAAAACATAGTATCAACTCTGGCATTTCTACTAGTTCAAGAATATAATAACAAATGTAGACGTGATGATGAAAAATTACCAATAGATAGACTAAGTTTATAGGTATAAGTTGTTGACCGACCTAAATAGAAACGCTTAGAATGGCGTATATTGGGTCGGTTTTTCTATGTAAAGTAAAAATGATATACCTAAAACGGTATATCATCATCTGAGTCACCAGAGTTTTCTTTTTTTATTTTAATCTTATATATTAATCCACTTATATCAACAAGTACGTAATCACCTTCTACAGTGTACGGTATTTCTTCTTTTTCTAAAAACTCTATTGTAATCAAGATAATCACTTCCCCCATTTGATGTGCTTTATTTACTATTAATATATCATATTGGTAAATACCTTGTCAATACTTTTGAATACAAAAATAAGGAGGTAATACCTCCCTATCTTTTAACCTTTATATGTAGTACTTGCTAATGATAATGATGCTAATTGTTTTGGTGTATATGCTCTTTGTATTTTTTCAACTGTAGCAACGTGTTCCTCTGGATCAAAGCGTGAGTCAAATTGATCTTTCATACATTTATATAGTTTATCCGAAGTTTCTCCATTTAAAGCTACTACACGCATACCTTTTATTATGTTGGTTCTACCTTCTGTTAATACCATGTGGATTGCATAACCTTGACCTTCTGAGCATGGTGTTAAATCATCTGCAGTATTGGGTGATATGTGAGCAGTAAATGCTATATCTGATGTATTAACTATGTCTTGTATCTTTAGGACAAAGAATATGATCTTCTCTCTGTACACCAAGTCTATCTTCATCTTACCACTTGTAAACCCATCTATTTCTCTTTGAGATAAATCGTTTAACTTGACACTAAGTAGGAATCCAGATTCATCCCACAATATACCAACACCATTATTAAATTCAACTGGATTCTTTTTACCTACGCTTAATTGTAACATGTGTGCTACCTCCTATAAATCTAAGTCTTTTATTAATTTTATATTTTCTGCATCTTGTATTGCTTTTGGTTCATATGTTGGCTCTGGTACTCTTGAACACATTTCAACCTGCTTTCTAAGGTCTACCAACACTTGTAAACTTATATTGCTTTCCAATATTATTTGGATGTCTGCTTGATTGTGTCTGTGAGTTATGTCACAGATACTATCGAAATGGTCTTGTGCTTGTGCCTTATGATACTCGATCTTGTTGTCTATGTGTTGAAGTAAATATCTTAATTGATTGCTTGTCATATTATTTTTCTCCTTTATATAAATAAATTTAATATTACCAACGCTACCATAATCAAAAACTCTGCTTTAAAATACTCTAGTTGTCTATAGGTTATATATGTAATAATTAATATAAAAATTAATGCTAAAATCTCCATCCCAAAACACTCCCAATATCAACTATTGTATCACATTATAGATTCATTGTACAATTTATCCAATTATATTTTTTAAGAAATAATGTGGCTTATTAACAACCTTGTATCCTTTGTTTTTAACTTCTTCCTCTACATAGTTTAGATAATCATCTAAGAACCCATTTAAGCCAGTGGGATATAGAGTAAATATTAATATTAAATCTGCTCTGCTAAGATGTTTTCCCCCATTTCCATCTTCATCCATAAACAAATCTATTAATATAAGATTCCTTGCATCCTCTACTCTTATTTGGTGGTTTCTAGGCTCTATTGCTACTTCATATTGTTTAAATGTATTTGTTTCCATGTTATGCTACTCCTTTAATATATAATTCTATTTGTTCTTTTTGACCATTTCTATTCTCATATAAAACTAACCAGTCACATCTTAAGGTATTTGCTTTAAATTCAAGCACTGCAAATTCTCTTGTATTATTTATAACTTTCTTAATATTGTTAAATGCACTTTGACCTTCTAATAAATACGTAACCACGTCTGGAACTTCTGGAATCTCTAATTTATACTGTTCAACTATTTCTTCATTATTATATAATACTAACTCTGTTGCTACATTTCTAGTAACATCAAACTCAAATTTAGCCACACTTTCATTATCGTACATTTTATCAATTTTCATACCATTTTTTCTAATTCCTATTAACTTATACATTACCCAAAACTCACATCCTTAAATTCTACTGTGTATTGTTGTCCTTCCTCTAACCATTGTACTAATGCTTTTTCTTGTCTACTGTTTAAATATTCCCTATCATGGTCGAATACTAGCAGTAATCTCCACCAGTAATAGTCAAATGTACTTGCATATTCATCTATTGTATAATCATCAAACTCTGCATATTCAAATGCTTTCATTTTCTTCATATCTGCCAATAGTTGTTTCTCAGACCTATCTTTACAACTTATTGCAAATGACTCTTGTGTGTTTAAGAATGTTTCACTTGTTTGTGTATTTAAGTCCACTCTTTCGACATTGAATCCACTACCTTGTTTATACAATACATTTTCCTTCATATCTATTACATGTAACTTTCCACCACATTGGCAGTGACACCAATTAACCCAATTCTCTAATGTAGATTTTCTCATAACTTTTCTGTAGTATTCCTTTTCACACTTTTGACACCTTCCAATATATCTGTGAGGTTTCTTAATTAATTTAGGCTCTGCTATAGGAGCATCTTCTCTAGGATCGGCAGTAAAGTATGTTTCATCGGATATTCCTAACATCCTACAATATTTCTTAAATACTTTATTGTGACCACAGTTTACATTGTACCTAGTATCAACAATAAAGTGTACGCACTCATGTTTTATGAGTTCTATAATATCTGCATTGTGGTAATTCTCTAATAGAATTTTAGCAAATTTAAATTTTAATGGTTCTATTTTAACTACCTTGCCTTTATTGTTCCTAATATACTTAAATTGAAAATATCCTTTAGTTGTGCTCATTCTATTAGATATTTCTACTGGGACATTTGTTACATCCTCTATATCTCCAACTACTGTTCTTGCGTACTCAACAAAAGATACTATTTCACTTTGTATCTTATCTATTGTCCACATGCTTACCAACTCCTTATGTATGTATTGTCTTACTGACACTTATTATATTATCATAGAGTAAATACCGAGTCAATACTTTTACATAAAAAAAAATAAGGGACTTTGAATCCCTTATCTCTTATTGGTCTATTTGATTTATTAAAACACTTGGTATTGTTATATTTCCACCCATTGTAGATTGATATGTATATAGACCTGCAGATATACCTCTGATAGTTATATTATCATCTTCTAGCACTCTACTCTTTACTTTATCTGCAGAGAACTCTGCTAATATCATGTGGTCATAATCTCCATTTACTGCAAGTCTTATCTGAGTTCTACCTTCACCTTCCATAACCTGCACAACTTCACCTCTAAACTTAACTTTTTTCATTAAGTAATCATCTGGAGTTCTAGCAAGTTGGTCATACGTTATTCCAGTATCATAACCTTTCTTTTCTTCTGCTAACTTACGTTCTTCTTCTTCTTTCTTTGCTTTTTCTTCTGCTAATCTCTTTTCTTCTTTAGCCTTTTCTTCTGCTAACCTTTTTTCCTCTGCTACTCTTTTTTGTTCTTCTTCTAATTGTCTTTGTTCTTCTGCTTTCATCTTAAAGAATGGTTCTGCTTGGTCTACTTTAGCACTAAGTGTTTCAATTTCTTTTTCATCTGCTTTTATTGTTGCTTGTTGTTCAGATACTTGATCCTCTAGTCCTACATGGTCTGCATCTGAACATATAGGTGAAGATGATGCTCCAAATATCCATCCCAATATAAATATACCTGCTATTTTTGCTACGGTTTTTTTGTTCATGTTCTTTAATTTTTCTTTAAGTTTCATTGTAATTTCTCCCCTTTATTCGATTTATTTTATAGTATAATTTTACCATTTTATATTTACTTGGTCAACATGTTTTATGTACAAACAATCCCCAATTTTCTGCAATGCATTTCAAATATATCATTGTGTCCAATGTGTTTATTATATTTCAATATCATCAAATAGTGCAAATACTCATGTCGAATCTTTTCTATGATTATTGAATCTGTATTGTTTACTAAAAACGATTCTCCAAAAGTGAACATCATGCCAACTGTAATGTTACATACTTTTCTATGTTTCAAATAGCCATCACATCGAACCAATCTTTTATCTATGTAGATAGGTAGGGATGTGTACCCTACCTCACATTCAAATGTTTTATTAAACACATCTACAAACTTATTCATTTCTTCTCTTATTCTCTCTACAGTCCAACTCATATACACTCCTTAAATAATAATTCTTATAATCAATAATACAATTTCAAAAACGATTACTGCAGTTAGTGTTACTATTGATTCTATGCATACATAACCATATACACATCTTAAATAAAGCAGACACGCAAGTGGGAATAGAATCCCAAATATAATTATAATAAATATGCTTATGGTCTTTAAAATATCCATATATTCCTCCTAGAATAAACTTGGTTCAGTCTTATCTGCTCTTAAGTGTATATACACTGGGAATCTTAGACTTTGTTTTTTGTCTTTGTTTTTTGTTTCTTCGAAGAATTGAACTTCTACAATCTTTCCTACAAGGCTCTCTCTTTGTTCCCAAAGCATTACACGTTCCTCTATAGTGTATCCAGAACCAACTTTAACGGTATTACCTTTATATTCTACTACTAATGCTCCTAATACTTCTCCTGCTAAGACTTTTTCTTTGACCCATCTAACACGTTCTTCTAATATGCGTTTTTGTTCATCATCATAAATAACTGTCAATGGATCACAAAGTAAGGCACTATTTATATTGAATGTTTTATTTGTTTTTTCATATCCTACTATTCTTAAGTCTGCAGTTTGCATTACTTTAAGTTTTAATATATTTTTAGACCTTTTAAACTCATACACTGCATCCATAGTGTTGTACATAAGACCTTCTGCACCTTTAAGTCTGTATTCATCCAATATTTTTAACATCTCATTCATATCTGAGCCTTGATAAATAACTGGCAGTACTTTAATAAAGTTGAAACCTTGTTCTTCTATGATAGCATTTATTTGGTCTAACTTCTTTCTTCTTTCACGATATGGTGTAACACCTTTCTTATTCTTAAATTCATCATATGTTAATACATCAAAGATACAGAACTCTAATCCACTCTTAATTTCATTCTTATTCTTAACTCGCTTTGTTGTTTCCTTGTAAACATCTTCATATGTGCAACCAGTAGCAAGAAGTTCTCCATCAAATACTATTTCAAAATCTTCCAGTAATACATATAGTAGTTTTAGTTCCATTTCTATTTCAAGGCATCCTTCTATTACTTTACCTTGTCTTGTAAATAAGTTGAATATATTATCAGTTTTTGATTTTACAACGCTATCTCTTATCCCATCTAATTTTTCCGTTAAAGCACCTTCTCCTGCAGGTGGCTTATCAAAATCAAACTTTGATGCCAACATAGGTTTTATATCTATTCCAGTTTCTCCAAGAGGGATAAGACCTTTCCACACTTTATTTATTGTAGATATATTACATCCAATTTTTAGGTCTTTCAATAATACACACTTATATAAATCTCTTATTTCTTCATCTGTTTCTTCTAAGAAAAGATTCGCTTTCTCTCTTAACTCATTATTAATATTATTATTTGCTAATACATATGTTAGCATTCTTAAATTATCATAAGTATGTCCATCTTCTGCAGTAGTTCCAGTTAAAGTACCTTCTGTTATTTTATATCTTTTGTATGGATTGTAAGTTAAGTTTAATATAGTTTTCAGTCCCTCATTATCTATATTTTCTTCTAATATTGCTTTCTTAGCATTTGTAGAAGATGTGTTTCTTAATTCTTCTATTATACTTACTATCTCCATAATCTCTGGTGTTACTACTTTCCCAAAATTTATTAATGTTATTTCATTTTCCATGTTTAATTCCTCCATTTTTATGTATTCGTTATTTCTACTTTATTAATATAACATCCAGTAAATACTGTGTCAATACTTTGCATTAAAAAAGTTAGGGAAAACTCCCTAACTAAAATCCTGCTCCACGCTTTGCTAGTTTATCTGCCATGTCATTAAACCTATCTCCACTGTGGGATTTGATTTTCATAAATTCAATCTTTATATGTTTTTGAGCCACTTGCATAAACTCATGGTACTTCTTAGTATATTCATTTTTCCTTTTCCATGCTCCAGATGCCCATTTTTCAACACCTTCATAATCATATGCCAATACTATTTCTTTCACATTGTACATATGAGATAGTTCAACTGCTCTACAAGCACCTACTATTTCACCATATACATTTCTCATAGACAATCCATCACCTACAAGTTCTTTGTGTTCCTCATAAAGAACTCGATCTCCAGATGTAATAACTAGTCCATATCCACCTTTTTCAGTCTTTGTATTGTATGAACCATCGACATATATAACACAACTATTCATATAAAACCCTCCTATATTATTGCGTATCTTTTGCTATTCTTTCAAGCCAACAACCGATGCAGACACATTCAAAATGAATATCTCCT
Organism: Romboutsia sp.; assembly: GCF_035470145.1. Lineage (GTDB taxonomy): Bacteria > Bacillota > Clostridia > Peptostreptococcales > Peptostreptococcaceae > Romboutsia_D. The sequence continues at coordinate 1,634 of NZ_DATIRC010000107.1, read as the reverse complement.
TCAACATCTCCTTCAAATTTTTCTGGGTAATCCAACACTGCTTTATCATCTACTATTAATAGATGTGTTGTTGCATCCTCATTACAATACTTACAAGTACAAGTAGGCTCTAACTTAACCTCTACATCTGCATAAACTGATAATGTTTGTATTGCAGTAAATAATTCATTCCTATATGTTACTCTTAATCCAAAACAATTCACTGTAACATCACCTCTACTTAATAACCATAGTTGATGTATCTGTTCTTTTGTTAAGAATTGGCATTCATCTACATATATTTCAGTAATACCTTCACTCAGTCTTTTTAATTTAAACATTTCAAAGAGATCATCCTCTGGATAAAACACAATGCAGTCGGACTCCAGACCTATTCTTGATGTTACTTTATCATCTCGTTTATCGTGTGGTTTTATTATTAGGCATTTAATATTATTCTTTTTCTTTTGATGTGCATTCATTAATAATGTTGCACTTTTTCCACTTGCCATTGTTCCATAATAATACTTTAACATTCTTCTTCCTCTACTTCCACTATTCTTAAAATTTGTAAATTTATAGTAAAATCTATTACAGACTCATGTAGCAAATCACAAGAGTCACAGTTATAATAACTCACTATACCTTTTCCTTTATATCCTACATTTTCAAAATCAAAATCTGATTCCCATCTGAGGTCTGCTCCACATTCTTTACACTTCATCCTCTGCATCTTCCTTTATAAAAATTTCGATTGTTTTCTTATGTGTTGCAAGTAGAGCAGGATGTAAATTATCTATGTTATCATTTCCAGTCAAAGGTAAATCTCCTAATTCATTTATAACTGCAGTTAACTCATTTACTTTTGTTGCTACCTTTAAATATACTTCATAATGCTCTTTATGTTTCTCTTTATTGTCCATATTTTCCCTCCTTATATTCTCTCATTACTCTGTCTACCAGATTTTCTCTAGCATTCCATTTCCTTGTTATTACATGCTTATTATGCTTGTTAATGTCCTGCAGTAGCCACCACCAATTTTTAACACATACCATTCTCTGTGTGTGATATGCACATTTGTTACCATTTCTTCTTTTTGACATATGTAACAATTTCAAACGTTTGCCCTCTTGAACTATTAACCAATTATCAAACAGATATTTCTTACTATATAATTTAACAGTATTATTATTTACTCTTTGTGTTTCCAATTTGAATCTATATGCATTTTTCTCTATTATATCTATAGTATTCATATTATCACCTCTATTACATATAACGAAAAAAAGAAAGCCTATGTAAAATTACACAGACTTTTTATTATAACATTCTAGTTTTTCTAAATTTAATTCTGGCTCTATCCGATTTTCCAATGCTTTATTTAATACTCCACAAGGTTTTTTGTATGTAGACTTCTTACACATGGAGCAGTTCTTTGTTTTAAATTTTTGTAAATGCTCTGCATTATCAAATATGCCTAATTTTGTTGCCAGTTCCAATTCAACCTCTACTCTTGGATCATATTTATCTATGTAAACATTCTTCGTTTTAGGAATAAGAATATCATCATCTGGATACAACCCTGCTCCCATTAATGCATCAAAAAGAACTTTTTCCAAGTTGTGAGAATCTTTTCTTTTTTTATTTAGATAAT
>NZ_DATIRC010000106.1:0-4578 GCF_035470145.1 Romboutsia sp. | reverse complement strand
TCATAAATCCCCCATATAAAATTATATTTTTATAATTTTATATGGGGGATTTATATATTTTATGACTTCAATTAATATACTAATCTTTATTAATCATTAACAAAACGTTTTATTATCTTATAAGTTATATTTTAAAATTATTAAAAGATATACTCTCTTTTGTTATAAATGCTCTTTCAACTTGAATAGACCTATTCACGTAGCTTAAATGCAATATCAAATGCAGATTTCTTTAAGATACAATCTAGGTTTTTCTCCTCTTGTTCAACACCATTTACAATCATTCTTGATGGACATCCTCCTGGGCAAATAGAAAAATAATCACATTCACTACATTCTCCTGGAGTTTGTTTAGCTAATTCAATATATTTTAAAGGTGTATTATTTATATTTCCCATATAGTACTCTGATTTATTAATTAACGATCCACATGGATATACATCTCCATTAGGCAAAATCACATATGAGCTACCACAAGATGCATAGCAATAATTCTTATTACATGCTGAAGAGGAAAGTCTTTTTTTGGCTTCCTCTATCTCTCTTATAACAATTTTTTTACCTGTTTGTTTATGTAATAACTCACATCTTTCATGAAGTAAGTTTAATGCGGATTTTAATTGTTCATCATTTGCTTTTTTAATTAAATTATCACTATTTTTAGCTCTTCCTGCTTCTCTAAGCAAGTCCAAACCAATCCCTCTTATATTACCTAAATATAAAGCAAAGTCTACAAGTTCTGTAAGTCTAGTTACATTTTGTTCTGTAACTACGCTGTTAATATTTGTCTTTACTCCTGCTTTTGCTAAACATTGAATACCATAGACAGCTTCCTTTGTTTTTCCTCTTAGCCATTCATTTATATCTGGAGGTCCATCTAAACTTACTCCAACTGCAATCTTCATTTTTTTTATTTGTATTGCTTTTTGCTCATCTATAAGTGTTGCATTAGTTTGCATTTGAAATACAGCATCATAGCCACGTTTATTTACATATTCATAAACTTTACAAATAAGGTCATAATTGAGTAGGGGTTCTCCTCCAGCAAATTGTATTTTCATAGGTTGGTTTCCAAAATAATCTAAAACTTTAGTAGCTGTTTCAAAATCCATGTCATATTTTTCATTTGATTCTGAAGCATAACAATATCTACATTTTAAATTACATCTGCCCGTTGTCCATAATACAATCAATACTCTGCATTTTGCCATAATAATTATTTCCTTTATTTAATATTTTCTTCTATTTTGTTTACTATCATATCTATACTTATTTTAGAATCTTCAAAAGGTCTTCTTCTCATTCTATGTGGTAATACATAGCTTGCTGCTTCTTTTAAATCTTCTTTTAAAACTTCAGTTCTCATATTATATGCTGCTATTGCCATTGCAGTTTTAAGCATTACTATATCTGCTCTATGACCATCAACACCAAGATCTGTTGAGATTTTTGCAGTTGTCTCAAGTATACTATCATCAAAAACTACATTTGAAAGAATTTCTTTAGCTTTTTCTATTCTATCAGCTATTTCATTTTGCTCATATTCATAACTCTTGATAAAACTTTTTGGGTCTTTTTCAAATTCTAATCTCTTTTTAATTACTTCTACTCTTTGAGATGTCTCACTTTCTCCTGTAACATCTATTACTAAACCAAAACGGTCTAAAAGTTGTGGTCTTAAATCCCCTTCTTCTGGATTCATAGTACCGATTAATGTGAATTTAGCAGGATGGCTAAAAGAAACACCTTCTCTTTCAATTGTATTTACTCCCATTGCTGCTGAATCTAATAATATATCTACTACATGATCGTCTAGTAAATTAACTTCATCGACATACAAAATGTTTCTATTTGCTTGAGCTAATATACCACTTTCAAATTTTTTCTCTCCTTTTTTAATAGCATGTTCTATATCAAGAGTTCCAACTACACGATCTTCTGTAGCACTTACTGGAAGCTCAATTACTCTCATTTTTGATTTAATTACATTAAGTTTTTCATTATTACTTATTTTTTGTAAACAATCACAACATGCTTGCTCCGCATCTAATGGATGACATGAACATTCACAATCTTTTACTTGCATACGCTCAGGCAAAATATCTACTAAAGAACGAACTGCTGTAGATTTTGCAGTTCCCTTTTCTCCTCTTATCAATACCCCTCCTATTGAAGGATTAATTAAATTCAAAATTAATGCTAGTTTCATTTTCTCTTGCCCAACAATTGCTGCAAAAGGATATATTTTTTTCCCCATAATCATAAAGATACTCTCCCTTTCTTTATTAGAAAATATTATTTAACTATTCAGCCTTCGTACATAACTTTATACCTAATAATAATAGTATTACAAAATATATTGCTAAAATTAATGGATGAATATATGGATTTACAAAAACATCACTACTTCTTCTTAACGCCACACTTGTTTGTGTTAGAGGCAATAAAAATACAATTTGTTTTATAATAAATGGCATTTTGTCAATTGGGAAAAATGTTCCACATAAAAAAGACATTGGTGTAATAATAAAACTTGAAAACTTACTCATATCCGCATGTGAATCTATAATCATTCCTATTGCAAATCCTAACGCAGCAAAGACTAAACAATTAAGAATGATTATAAAAATAGAGTATAAATCAATACTAAAATCCTTACTAAATAGTAAAGATAAAACTATAATCAATGCTGCAGAGTACAGTCCTCTTGAAGCACTTGCAATTATCTTTCCTATAGCATACGAAGCCATGTTAATAGGTGATGTTACAAACTCCTCAAACGTTTTATCATACATTCTAGAAATATTAATACCATTTGCAACTGTCCCAAAACTTATTGTCATTGTACTCATAGCAATAATTCCTGGTATAACAAAATTCATATAGCTCATACCATCAATTTTCATACCATTTCCAAGTCCCCATCCAAATGCAATTAGATATAATATGGGTGAAATCATCAAACTTATTGTTGTCCCCCAAAATCTGTTCTTAAATATAATATACTCATGCCATAAAATAGTAATTATCTTCAATTTATTCACCCATCCTTCTATTTGTAAGCATAATAAAAGTATCTTCTAAATTACTTTGTCTTATATTAACACTTGAATTTATAGAAGTAGCTTTTTTTAATGCATCTTCTCTATTTTCAAAGAATAAAGTTTTTGTTTGCCCTTCATCAAAACATTCCATAACAAATTGTCCAGATTTCTCAATTAACTTTTTAGGAGTATCAAGAGCAACTAATTTACCATTATTAAAAAATCCAACTCTATTACAAAGTACTTCCGCCTCTTCTATATAATGAGTTGTCAATATAACTGTCATTCCGTCTTTATTAAGACCTTTCATTAAATCCCACAGTTTTCTTCTAACTGATGCATCTAATCCTACAGTTGGTTCATCTAAAAGTAAAACTTCCGGTTCATGTAATAATGCTCTAGCAATCATTAACTTTCTTTTCATTCCACCTGAAAAGTTTTTTACTTTCTCATCTTTTCTATCATATAAATCAATATATTTTAAAAGCTCATCTATTCTCTTTTGCATGTAATCTTTTTGCATTCCAAAAAGCTTTCCATGCAATTGTAAATTTTGTATTGCTGACAATTCCCATTCCAAGTTTATATGTTGAGAAACTACTCCTATTTTTGATTTTACTTTAGTTTTATTTCTATCCATATATATATCATCTATCATAATAGTCCCAGAAGTGGGTTTTGTAAGTGTACTTAGCATTTTAATTAGCGTTGTTTTACCGGCTCCATTAGGGCCTAATAATCCAAAAAATTCGCCCTTTTTTATTTCTAAATTCAAGTTATCCACTGCTGTTATATTTTTATATTTTTTTGTTAAATTATCTATAACTATCAATTTTTGCCTCCCCCATAAAAATATTATTATTTTATAAAGACAATTTTACTGCTGCAACAAGATTATCAGCTTGAAGATCTTCTATTTCAAAAATATCTGCATCCATTGCCTTTGCTATCTTTTTAGCAAAGTTTAATTTTATAAAACTTTCCTCAGCATCAATAACAATAGTTTTTATATTATCTGCTGCAATTTTACGTGCAGAACTTAATGCTTCTTCAAATGCATCAATTCCTTTTGAACTATATGTAGCCCTACCATCAGATACTAATACTATTACTGGAAGCATATCCTTATCTTTTATTTTAGATGCTTTAATTACATCATATGCCATGTCAAGACCTTCAGATAAAGGTGTTCGCCCTCCCGTTGGAAGACTTGTAAGTTTCTTTTGTGCTAAATCTACACTTCTTGTAACTCCTAAAAGTAACTCCGCACTATCATTTCTAAAAGCAATCATACCTACTTTATCTCTTTTTTGATAAGCATCATTAAGTAAAGAAACAATTGCACCTTTTACAGACTTCATTCTTTTATTTGCTCCCATAGAACCACTAGCATCAACTACGAAAATAATAGTATTTCCAGTTCGTCTTTCCCTTACTTTAACTCTTATATCAGATCTTTCTATTGCAATAGCTCTACCTTTTTTTTCTCTTTTAGTCTGATATACAGCTGCTGCTCGAAGTGTAGCATCAATTG
>NZ_DATIRC010000105.1:0-3004 GCF_035470145.1 Romboutsia sp. | reverse complement strand
ATGCTATTGCACTTATAAAAACTGATGCAGTACAAGCTAAAATAAATATCATCAAATCATTATCTTTCATATTTTTCATTTGTAATTATTCCCCTTTAATTTTAATTATAAAATTTATTTTTTATTTACTTCAAATTCTATTCCTTCGCTTACTTCTTCTAAAACTCCTATTAAGCATCTATTGCTTAAATTAATTTTGAATGGACAATAGCTATGCTGACAAATCATATCACAATCATATTCTTTTAAGATATTATGAATATCTTTAAGTTTTGAATTTGCTTCTTTAAGCATATCTTTATCATCATTTAATAACATATTTTCCCTCCTAACTATTAAAAGAATTATTTTATTGCTCAATTTTAATAAGTTCACTTGCGAAAAATTCACCTATACTATTTTCTTTAAATCTAACCTTATACACCTTCCCGAATTTATTATACGTAAAATCAAATACAACTCCTATTATCTCCCTATCTTTATTATGAGTATCTATCTTTACTCTTTCACCTTTTTCAAATTTATCACACTTCATAATACTCTCTCCTTTACAATGAAAATTATATTTCATTACTTTATTAATGCCTTTAATTTTATTCTATCTTGTGTTATCATCTAATTGATCTAATTTTCACTTGAGTTCTAGTTTTTAGAAGTAGCCTATATTTTTTATAAGCTACTTTTTTTATTTTTTTAATCAATTATGCCCATTCTTTTGAGTTCATTATTTATTCTTACATCTTTTACAAACTCATTTGATTTGTCGAAGTCTTTAAAAAGTTTTTTGCAATTCTCAATTGCTATTTCTCTAGCAGATTTTTCCTGTTGAATATTTTCTTTGTTTTCACATATAATATCAGTATCAGTATTATTTGAATCGGTATTTTGTAAAGGCTTATCTGCTACAACAGATAGGTCTTTTTTATTCTCCATATTCTTTAATTTGTCTATTGTTTCCCTGTTAAGAACTACATATACCATTGAGCCTAACTTATTTTTATCGCCTTTTACGACCTTTTTAAAAGGTGTAAGAACTTTTGAAAGGTTGCCTTTTAACATTCTTCCTACTTTATCTTTATTATTCCTTAGAAGTTTCTTTAAATCCTTTTCCGACATATCAGAAGTTGGTTGTTTGAATAGTATAGGTAATTCTTTTACTACTGTTTCATAATTTATCCAATAGCCTATATCTTGCTTTTCCTCTATAAAGTCCCTTTTCATTCCTGTTCCGTCTTTCCAATTAAGTACCCAGTCTAGTAATAAGGCTTCTTCAACGTTCAGCCCTAAATCAACTAGGGCATCTTGTTGAAGTGTAAATATTTGGTATCTCATTTTGTTGCACCTACTTTTCTATTATTATTTTTCCGTCTTTTACTATTAATAAAAGTGTATCACCTTTTTTTATATCTAAAGCTTCTCTCATTTCTTTAGGTATATTTATAAATGTATTACTTTTATTAGCTTGAACTTTTACAGTTGATTTCATTTTATCACCTCTTATTAGTATTTGTTTATATATATCATTATATGCTAATTTAAATTAATGTGCAATAGTTTTCAGTGAATAAATAATAAATAATAAAGTAACTTAATTATAGAATAAAGTAATTATAGAATATATCACGAAAAAAGTCGTGATGGTCATCACGAAAAAAGTCGTGATGGTATACCACAACGAAAAAAGTCGTGACGGTAAAATGATACTTACTAACAAGCATCACGAAAAAAGTCGTGACGGTGGAATTGTACCACAACGAAAAAAGTCGTGACGGTGGAATGTTAATATGTGGATAAAACAGTTCATAAGTAATGGTAAAAATATCCAAGTTCCTAGTTGAAAAGATTTATAAAAATAATTATTGCATTAGTGTAACACTTGTGATACATTTATAATATATTAAATTAAGAAGGTGGTTAAAATGGCTATAAAAGATAGTAATAAAAGAGTATTTATAACCATAGACAAAGAATTGTTAAAGCTTGCAGAAGAAAAAGCCAAAGAAGAAGATAGAAGTTTGAGTAATTATATAAGTTGGGTATTAAAAAAAGAGATTAAAAATAAATAGGGGGTATTAAAATGGAAAAGGGAATTAATGTATTAAGTTTATGTGATGGTATGAGTTGTGGACAAATAGCACTTGAAAGAGCAGGAATAAAAGTAAATAATTACTTTGCAAGTGAAATAGAAAATAGCAGTATCAAAATAACTCAAAAGAATTATCCTAATACTATCCAATTAGGGGATATGACAAAAATAAATGAAGCTGAACTTGATAAATTACCTAGAATTGATTTAGTTATAAGTGGTACACCTTGCAGAGATTTCAGTAAATGTACAATTCAAGGTGGAAGTAATAATTGGGAGAATATGCACAGTATAGGAAAAGGTGTATATGGAAAGCACTCTAGCTTATTTTTTATATTTAAAGAAATTTATGACTATATAAAAGCTAATAATAATCAAAATGTAAAATTTTTATTTGAAAATGTAGTTATGAAAAAAAATGATGAAGAAGTAGTTAATAGTGTGTTAGGGTTAGAGCCTGTAAAAATAAATAGTTCTATATTTTCAGCACAAAATAGAGAAAGGCTTTATTGGACAGATATTAATATAGCAGAGTTGCCAAAAGAAAGCAATTTGGTGCTAAAAGATATAATATTAAGCGATGAAAAAGTAGATGAAAAGTTTTGGTACAATGACAGGGGTTTTGAATTTCAAGGGGAAGATAAAAGAGTTGCCTGTACTTTAATTATGAAAGGGCATGATATACAAAAAAGAGTGTCTAGTAAAAAATTTAAATGTCCTACGCTTACAAGTTGCAGAGGCGGAAATCTGCAAAAGAAAGTATATCAAAATGGGAGGTGTAGAAAACTTACTCCTACTGAATATGAAATATTACAAACTGTTCCTGTTGGGTATACAAAAGGTGTAAGTGATAGCCAAAGATATAATATGTTGGGTGATGGTTGGACAGTTGATGCAATAGCACATATATTTAAAGGG
>NZ_DATIRC010000104.1:0-1579 GCF_035470145.1 Romboutsia sp. | reverse complement strand
GAGAGTTTTCTAAAACTTCTTTATCAATAGGTGTATATGTTGTAACAATTGCATCTGCATCTTTTGTTTTTTCTAAAACTTCTGCTTTTGTTTTACATTTTTCTCTATAAAACTCATGCCCAGCATCTATAACCATTTTTTCCATCATATCAAGATATTTATTTTCTCCTGTAATATGCACATCAACAAAAACCACTTTTCCCATAATTAATTCCTCCTAGTATACGTTAATTGTAATATATATTTAAACGATAAATTATTTAAATGAAACCTTAACAGAACCAACTCCACCGAAGTGAGCTGTAAAATTATCACCTTTTTCTATTTTATAAACATTTGTAAATGAACCCGACATTATTATTTCTCCAGCTTTAAGGCTAATACCATAAGCAGCAATCTTATTAGCTAACCATGCTACTGCATTTGCAGGATTTCCAAGAACTGTAGCACTTGCTGCAGTGTCTAAAACAAGTCCATTTTTCTCTAAAACAAGACCTATTGTTCTAAGATCAAGACCATCTATAGGAATCATTCTACTTCCAAGTATAACTTTTGCACATGATGCATTATCTGCAATAGTATCTTGTAATGTTATTTTCATATCACTATAACGAGAATCTACTATCTCAAAAGCAGGTATAATACCTTTTGTTGCAGCCATTACTTGTGCTGCTGTAACTCCTGGTCCTTTAATATCTTCTCCTAGAACAAATGCTAATTCTGATTCAATTTGTGGTTGAACCATATCAGAAAGATCTAAAGCAACATCTTGCTCAGCCATGTTTGAACTTAAAATGTGTCCATAATCAGGTTCGCTAATTCCTAATGCCTTTTGCATAGCGAAATTTGTAAGTCCTATTTTTTTACCAACTATAACCTGACCATCTTTTACCTTTTCATCTACAGCTGCTAACTGAATTTTGTAAGCATCATCCACTGTTATCCCTGGGTATGTTACTGATAATTTTTCTATTTTACCTGCTGTTTTTTCAGCTTCATAAAGCTGTAATCCAATTTTTTTAATATCCATTGTTTTCTCCTCCATTTTTATATATCCTTATATTTTTTCTTGAATCAATACTTGATGCCAAAGATATCATTGTTCTTGCAATAAAAGACCAAAAACCTCCATACTTAGGTGTTGACCATATGAGGTAAACCATGAAATTCCAAAAGCAATAAAATCGTACCTGATATTGACAAAAGGAAAAGTACAATAGTAGTAATTTCAATTTTTATTTATAAAACATTTTCCCAAAGTCTATAAACCTCTAATGACCAAGACCTATAATTATAAGTCTTAAATTCTTTTGTTCTTCTAAAGGACTTTATACCTTGATTTACAAATACAAATATCCCCCCAAAATGACCTCCAGACCAAACTGATGCTATTGCAAGAACTGTGGATTTTGAAATACTTGACTTAATATTGATATCTGTATTTATATAAAGCAATATCCATGCCAAATGTAAAAGTCTTGATTTTAAAGGATTTTACTATATTAGATTATCGTATCTGTTAAAATACGTTTTACTGATGCAACAAACACGTTGATATATTGCAACAAAACATAGTATA
>NZ_DATIRC010000103.1:0-73466 GCF_035470145.1 Romboutsia sp. | reverse complement strand
ATAGAATCCGGCACTTTTTTTAATTGATTCTATATTTTCACTAGTCATATTATTAATATCAACATTTCCAAACCCTACACTTGATGAATCTATTCCAAAGTTTTTAAGTTGTTTTTCTACTTCTTCAGAATCCATACCATATCTCTCCATGAATTTTTTTTGTATATTCATAAATTTTTCTTGAGATATATTATTTTTTTGCATATAATCAAATATTTTCCTTGAGAATTCAGCCATTGTTAAGCTTCCATCCATAACAGAAAAATATAAATTGTATATATATTGTTCAAATTTATCTACATCAGAATCTTTGACCTTATTTTTTAAATCATTAAAATCGATTATTCTATCATCAGACATATCTATTCCTCCTAGCTAACGTTTTTCTTGTATATGATTATAACATATTTAAAGTAATTTACTTCATAAATTTAACTATTTGGTCATTAGCATTTATATTACAATGTGTTCCTAATGGTAATGTTAACATAGGCATACAATGCCCTGCTTGTAAATTATATATCGAAGGTTTTTTGACCTTCTGTGATATTTCTTTTAATAAATCAATTATATCATTATCATCATCATTGAATTTCATACAATCATTAAAATCTCCATATATTATTCCATTACAGTCATTAAGTTTACCTGCATGATATAGATGCATAAGCATTCTATCTAACTTATATATATATTCTCCAATTTCTTCAATAAATAAGATTTTATTTTTTGTATTTATTTCATACCTAGTTCCAAGGCTAGATATCATAAGAGATAAATTTCCCCCAACTAATAAGCCCTCTGCTTGACCAGGATATATTGTGTGTATTTTTTCTTCAATTGGATTTTCTATAATTAATTCTTCTTTAAAATTTAATGCATTTAATAAAGAATCATACGTAAATTCATCCCATTTTTGAGCTGTATAAGCCATTATCCCATGATATGTTGATAAATTACACATTTGATTAAATACAATATGAAGTGCCGTAATATCTGAAAATCCTATAAATATTTTAGGATTTTCAGATATTATTTTATAATTTATTTTATCTAATAGTCTACTAGTACCGTAACCTCCTCTTAAACACATTATTGCATCTACTTCATTATCCACAAACATTTTTTCTATGTCTTTTGCTCTAGTTTTATCATCCCCTGCTAAATATCCTTTATGCTTTAGATAACAACTTTCTCCTACCTTAACCCTATATCCATATCCTTCTATAGCCACTTTTATTTCTTCCATATTTTTTTTTCTTAGTGGACCTGATGGAGCTATAATCCCTATTGTATCTCCTATATTTAAAGCTTTAGGTATATTCATATTTATCCCCCTTAATAACTAATATCTTATTTTGTTACTTAACTCATCTACAATTCTTGCTATTTCTCCATTATTTATATATACTTTTATAACTCTTTTTGACACTCTTGCTAGAATTTCATTTTTATTCGTATTTGCAATTTCAGAAAGCTGAGACAAATTAGGCCCATTTTCTCCATAAAATACTACATCTTCTTTATAATCCTCTTCATTTAAATTTGATATATCTATAATACATTGATCCATACACATATTACCTATAATATTAGCTTTTTTTCCATTTATAACTACATGCCCTTTATTGGATAGCCCTCTAGGAATACCATCTGCATATCCACAAGCTACAATACCTATTTTCATATTTTTTTTAGCTATAAATGTAGAATCATAACTTATACCTTCACCTTTTTTAATATCTTTGATTTGTACTATTTTTGACTTAAATGTCATTACATTTTTTAATGTTAAATTTTTACTTCTTGAATTGTATCCATAAATACAAGCACCTACCCTTACCATATCCATATGAAATTTTTCATATTTACACATTGCTATACTATCACAAATATGTTTTATTGGTATTTGTTTAACTTTGATTAATTCACTAATAGCATATAAAAATTTACTATGTTGAATATTATCATTATGTTTATTTGAGAGAGATAAATGAGAAAAAATTCCTTCTATAATGAAATTATTACACTCTATTATTTCTATAATATTTTTTAATGTTTCTTTATCTTTTTCAAAATCTCCACTAATTTTAAACCCTAATCTATTGAATCCTGTATCTATTTTAATGTGAACTTTACAAAGTTTATTTATTTGCTTACATTTATTGGCTATTTCCTTACCATAAGTTTTGTCGAATATGGCTATAGTTATGTTATTTTCAATAACTTCCTTAATCGCATCTTCAGATACATATCCCATTACTAAAATAGGTAAGTCTATATTATTATATCTTAATTCAAGAGCTTCTTGTAACGATGCAACACATATATAGTCTATATTTTCATTCTTTATAAAATTTGAAATCTCAATTGATCCATGTCCATACGCATTGGCTTTCAAAACTACCGCTAACTTAACTTCGTCACCTATAAAACCTCTTATTTGCCTAATATTATATTTTAAGTTATCTATATTAATTTCAACCCATGTCGGTCTTGAAATATACATTTATTCACCTCATATTCAAAATATAATAATCTTTTTTCTGTTTGTATTTCATTCTAAATATTCTATACTTTAAAGTATAATGATATTACTTCAGTTTAATGTATAATGATATTAATTTTAAAATGAAATTTAATAGCATTATATTAAAATATATCTAAGTACTGGCATATAAGGTATTTTCCGAATTATAGACTGATCAGAAACTAATCTTAATAGCTAGTTTTATAGTTACTATAAAGATTAAATTATGAAAGAAGTAGCATCTCCATAATTGGATGCTACTTCTTTCATAATTTTTATTATATTAAAGTTTCTTCTATTTCATTTGTCATATAAGCTGCATCTTCAAAAAAATCTTTTATACATACTACTTCTTCACTTATTCTTGAATATTCTGAAGCAAAAGCAACTATATGGCTTTCTATAGCATCTTTTACACTACATGCATATTTAGGTTTAATTCTTCCTTTATTATCAATTAAGCTTATAAAGTCTTTTATAAGCTTTTTATCTCCTTCTGTATAAAGATCTACGTTTTGTCCTACATGTATAGTTTCCTCTTCTTGCTGTGTGAATTTTTTAATTTTTATTTCATTTTTTAAAAGGCTTCCACCAACTTCTCCATGACTAAACATTAATTTTATAGTTCTATCGCATTCTTTTGTAAACGCAGATAAATTAAACGTTGCTGTTACATCATTTTCAAATTCTAATATACTAACCATATTATCTACAACATTATTGTCACACCTATATACACATCTTCCATAAGGGCCTTTTTCTAATATTTGTTCTAAATTTTCTTTAGTTGGATTAATATGTAATGCATAATTTATATATCTATCATTCTTTAAATATATTTTTTTAGCTGAATAAGGACATTGCTCCTCTACTCTACAAGTAAAACAATTTTCTCCCATATTTTCTTTAAAGTGCTCATTATTTAAATGCTTTAATCTTCCAAATGAAGCTATCTTCCTACACTTACTTCCTGTAATATACATTAATATATCAATGTCATGACAGCTCTTATTTAAAATTAAAGGACTTGTATCACTCTGATTTCTCCAATTCCCTCTTGTGTAACTATGTACAAAGTACTCATATCCTATATTTTCGTTATGTTGAATACTTATTAGTTCTCCTAAATCCTCATCGTCTACTATTTGCTTTAATTTATTAAAAAATTCAGTATATCTTAATACATGACAAGTCATAAATACTTTATCACTGTATTTTTCACTTAAATGTTTAAGTTTCACTAACCTATCTAGTGTGTTTGCTACCGGATTTTCTAAAAGAACATCATACCCTTTTTCTAAAAGTAGCTTAGCATTATCATAATGGCTGTCATCATTGCTGGTTATTATTACTGCATCTGCAATTTTTTCTCCTTCTAAAAAATCTTGTATACTTTCAAACACTTGATTTTCTTGTATATTATACTTATCTGCAAATAATTCTCTTCTTCCTTTTTTAGGCTCTACCACTGAAACTATTTTAGATTGATTAGGATTTTCATATATGTATGGTGCATATCCATATGTTCCCCTTATTCCTGCACCAATCATAGCGATTTTTACTATTGCCATATTAACTTCCCCCTTTAAATACTTAGATGCATTTCAACTATCTATAAAATTATTATATTATAATTTCTCATTTATTGCATATATTCATTTATTTTTAAATTTCTTAAATATTTTCATGCAATCAATATAATTATATATTATAATTTATATTGTCAAAATTTATTGGAGGTTTTTATAATGGAAATAAAAAGATTTGAAGGTACTGGAAGAATGAGCAGAGCAGTAGTTCACAATAATACAATTTATCTATGTGGACAAACTCATGCTGAAGGAAACATAAAAGAGCAGACTGCTGCTGTTTTAGATAAAATTGAAGATTTATTAAATAAATATGATTCTGATAAAAGGCATATTTTATCTGTTACAATATATGTAAAAGATATGAATGATTTTGCAGATATGAATGCTGTATGGGATGCATGGATTGAAGACGGTTTCGAGCCAGCTAGAGCTTGCGTCGAAGCAAAGATGGCAAGAGAATGTTTGCTTGTTGAAATGAGTGTTGTTGCTGCTGTTAAAAAATAATATTATCAATTTATATTGGTTTAATAATTAAATTTTAAATAAAAATGGGATTTGTATACAAATCCCATTTTTATTTATACTGCAATATATTTAAAAACCTTACCTCTTACTTTTCTTACATATATCATATTTTTATATATACTTTTTATCTTTAATTCTTGCTGTTTTAATAATCTATGAGCTTCATATATATCTATTAGCTCAAATTTTATACTATCATTAGGTTTAGCTTGAGCTAATTTATATAAATCTACACTTATTACATTTCCTATTTTAGTGTATCCTCCACTAGTTTGTCTATCCGCTAACATTATTATAGGCTTTCCCTGTCCTGGTACTTGTATTGCCCCATAAGATATTCCATCTGATATTATGTCAGCACCTTTTATATGTTTTATACTTCCACCTTCTAATCTACATCCCATTCTATCTATTTCATTTGTTACTTTATATTCATTATTTAAAAATTTATTTATTTCACTTTCACTAAAACAGTCGAATTGAGGTCCCTTAACTATTCTAAGAACTATATTGGTATCATATTTAGGTATATATTCATCATCGATCCTTTTGTTAATAGTAAAATCGCGTTCTTCAAAAAAGGTATTTATATAGTCACCCTTTTTAAGTCCTCTTCCTGAAAATCCTCCAATTTTACCTCTTGTGTATGTTGACTTACTTCCCATTACAATTGGTACATCTATTCCTCCAGAAATTGATATATATGCTCTTACCCCTGACTTTGCGCCTTTGAATGATAGTATATCTCCAGGATTTATTTCATAAGACCTCCATATATCAATCTTTTTACCATTTAAATTAGCTCCTAAGTCTGCTCCTGTAATTGCTATTTGAGTACATTCATCAAACTTAATCGTAGGTCCAACCATTAAAACTTCTAAAGAAGCTTCATTTTCATCATTCCCTACCAATATATTTCCTACTCTATGAGCGTATTCATCCATTGCACCACATCCAGATACTCCATATTGACCGTATCCTACTCTTCCTTTATCTTGTATTAGAGTTTGAAAACCTCCTAATTCAACTTTAAATCCCATTTTTTTCACCCTTTTTATTTAAATTTCACATTTTTTCTATTTTTATAAATTCATCTAAAGTTATAGGAACAAATTTTATAAAATCTCCTGCTCTAAGTAAAATTTGTTGTTCTCTATTTTCATCATATAATTTTATTGGAGTTCTACCTATTATTTGCCACCCTCCAGGGCTATCTATAGGATATACACCAGTTTGAGATCCTGCTATGCCTACACTACCTGCATGTATCTTAGTTCTTGGTATTTGAAGACGTGGTGTTGCTATTCTTTCATCCATCCCGCCTAAGTAAGGAAAGCCTGGCGTAAAACCTAACATATATATTAAATACTCTTTACTTGTGTGTATTTGAATCACTTCGTCTACAGTTAAATTATTATGATTTGCTACAGTTTCTATATCTATTCCAAACTGCTTATTATAACATACTGGAATCTCATGAATCTTAGGTTCTTCCAGTTTTATATATTCCAGTTTTTGTTCTAATTCCTTTACTTTATTAATTAAATTATCATACTCTATATTTAGTGGATTATAATTTATCATTAAGGATCTATATGTTGGTACCATTTCTGTAACTACATTTTTAAGACTTGATTTTTCTATAACTTTCATTAATGATATTACTTTTTTATTGATACCTTCATTTATTTCATTTCCAAATTCCACAATTATACTTTTATCGCCACCTAAAAAATACTTAGTTTCCATCATCTCTCCTCTTTCTTTACACAAATATAGTTCCTAAGCTTTGCAGTGACATAACTCCAGCATATGCAGATATTAATACTACAGCAATACCAAATATTAAAAGCCATGTAGGATGATTATATTCTCCTACTATATCCTTTCTTTTTGAAGCTATAAGCATTATTCCCAATGTTATCGGAAGAATAAGTCCATTTAGTGATCCCGCTATAATAAGTAGCGTTGCTGGCTTCCCTATAAATGCCATTATAATTGTTGATATAGCTATAAATCCTATTATAAAATATTTCTCATTTTTTTCTACAAACGAATTTAATGTCTTTAAGAAAGATACTGATGTATAAGCTGCTCCTATAACTGATGTTATTGCAGCCGCCCATAATACTAACCCAAAGAATTTGTATCCTATTTGACCTAAGCTGTGTTTAAATGCTGATGCTGCTGGATTTGATGAATCTAGCTGTAAACCTTTTGATACTACTGCAAGTATCGCTAAGAATAAAAGTGCTCTCATCATAGTTGCTACTAATATTCCTAAAAGAGATGATTTAGTTATTTGATTTATATTCTCCTTACCTGTTATACCTGCATCTATTAATCTATGGCCTCCTGCAAAAGTTATATATCCTCCAACACTTCCACCTAAAAGAGTTATTATTGGAAATATTAAATCATTTGTATTTTCAGGATTTACTACTCTATAAACTACTTCTTTGATTGGTGGTTGATTAAATATTGCAACATAACCAACTATTATTATCATACCTAATGCTAAAAACTTTGTTATCTTATCTATAAGTGAACTAGAATTTTTTGATATGAATACAAAAATAGCTATAAGTCCACTTAATATAGTAGCCGTCACAATATCTAGATTAAACATTACATTTATTCCAAGCGCTGCTCCACCAACATTTCCTATATTAAAAGCCAATCCCCCTAAAACTACTAAAAATGCAACAAAATAACCTAACCCAGGTACTATTTTATTTGCTATATCTTGACCTCTAAGGCCTGATACACCAATTACTCTCCATACATTCACTTGAGCTCCAGCAAATAAAATTGTAGTTATCGCTATTACAAACGAAAAATTCGCCCCCAAATTTTGAGTAAATTGAGCCGTTTGAGTTAAAAATCCTGGTCCTATTGCAGACGTAGCCATTATAAATGCGGCCCCTAATAATGCATTTATATTTTTAGACTTTTCACTATCATTATTTTTTGTTTCAATAGTATTTTTTGCATCCATTTTATCTCATCCTCCTATTTTTTCAATACTTCTTCTATACAACATATATTTATATTTTCATCTTCTAGTCTTTTTCTAATTTGTTTTACAAATTCCAAAGCATTAGGATTATCTCCATGGACACATATAGAGTCTGCTTGTATTGTCATTTGTTTACCATCTATAGTATCAACTACTTTATCTTTTACCATCCTCACCACTCTGTTTATAACCAGATTAGTATCATGTATTACTGAACCACTTATATTCCTTGGTACTAAAAATCCATCTTTATCATATGCCCTATCTGCAAAAACCTCACTTGCATATCTTAATCCAATTTTTTTTGCGCATTCTATCAGTTTACTATTATATAAACCTAATAATATAATATCTTTATCTATTTCATATATAGCCTCACAAATACCCATCGCTAAATTTTCATCTTTTGTAGCCATATTGTATAAAGCACCATGTGGTTTAACGTGAGATACTTTGTCTTCTGAGGCTATTGCAAATCCCATTAGTGCTCCTAGTTGATACTTTGTATAATCTTTAGCTTCTTGTTTAGTTATCTTTATTTCTCTTCTTCCAAATCCAATTAAATCTAATAACCCTGGATGTGCTCCTATCTTTACATCATTTAACTTACATAAATTTACTATATGAGCCATATTCAATGGATCTCCTGCATGAAATCCACATGCTATATTTGCAGATGATATATACTTAAGTATTTGTTCATCCATCCCAATCTTATATGCTCCAAAACTTTCTCCTAAATCACTGTTTATATCCACCTTATACAAAATACAGCCTCCTCATAATTCTATTTTTGCATGATTTTTTCAATATTTTTCATTCATTTTTTGCACACTTCGGTTTTCAACTTGTTTATTTAATTAAATAGTAGCACTTCATTTTTATTTTTGCAAGTTTTAAATAAATAATTTCATTTTTATTATTTTTGCATTTATTTAATATTTTTATTAAAATCAACTTGTTATCTTATAATTAGTTATATAAATTAAGATAGTACGTTAATTTCACTACTTATCCACAAATCAAAAGAAATAAAATCTGCTGATATTCAAAAGAGATATCTCTTAAAGTCATATTCTACCAATTTTGATTGTGGATATATCTAAATAAATTCAATTTGATCTTTTTTATCATATCACCTTGTTTATTGAATAAAAATAAGTCATTTTATCATGTAAATTATATTTATTGAGTTTTTATCACTACATTTATTTTCTTTTTTAGAATTCTATGATAAAATAATTAATATATTTCACTTTGCTTGAATATAAATTTTAATGGCAAACTTGTACATAATATAAATGTAGTAAATTTTTAGTTTCAAGCATTACATCGTCATTATAACTAAATATTTATTAGATTAGGAGGATTAACATGGGCTTTAAAGACAAATTCGCAGAATCATTCGCTAGATCAAAAACAATGACTGGCCCTGAAAAAAAAGCCAATGAAATAATGGGAAAATTACTTATGCAAAAAGCTATTGTTCCTATTGTTTTAATGGTTATCGTATTAATAGGTGGAATTGCAGCTGGTATAAACTCTTGGATTCTACTTGGAGTTAACTTACTAATAGCTGTTGGTACTTATTTCTATATAAAGAAAGCGGGAGATAAATACCAAAATTTCAAACCTTATATTGGTAATCTAATTAGCTTAGAAAAAAAGGGCAAAAACGAATACGTTGCTATAATAAAACAAGGAAAGATGCCTATAAAGTTAGAAATTAATTATGGTGGAGAAGACCTTGTGAACATCAAGAGAAATCAATTAGTTCAAATAAGCTATAATCCGGATGCTAAAATAGCAATATTAGTTACTAAATAGCAAAAAACGCTTCTACTTTTATGGTAGAAGCGTTTTTTATATTATTTAGTATATGCATATTCTTTGTAAATTCTTAGGGCTTTCGCTAGTTGATCTGGACAGGAAGTTCCTCTATCTTTGCATGGTATATCCTCAAGAGCTTCTATTATTTCATCTATGTTTTTCCCCTCAACTAAATGTTTTATTCCTATTGCGTTACCGGTGCATCCCCCTTCAAATATTACATCCTTTAATGTATTTTCTTCTATATCCATTAATATTGATTTTGTACATACTCCCTTTGTATAATATCTATACATAAAACAACCTCCCTTTATAATAGATTTTGATTGTATTAAAGTATTAAATTTTTTTTCAATATATTAATATATATTAATTATTTTTATAATATTTCATATATTTTTATAATATCTAGATAATAATTATAGTATTTAGACTATTTATATGATTTAATTTATTTATAGATTACTTTTCCTGTCTATAATGTTTAACTTTCTAGAAAGGATGTGTGTTATGAATAATACTAAGTTTACTGATGACTTTTTTAAATTTCTAATATTGCTATTTTGGCCTATAGTTTGGTATAACTATGTAGCAATTAGCAAAATAGAGATAGAAATTTTTATGTTTATATCATTTACTTTATTGTCTATAATTTATATTTTTTTAATTTGCTATAATTTTAAGAAATTAGAGAAGATAGTTATTTTATATAGAATAAGTACCTTATTTGCTTTTATCTCTTTCCTATGTAGTTACTTATTATTTTCTAAAAATATAATATTGTTATTTTTAAAATTTATATTCATATTTATTTATTTTTATATTTCATGTATTAAAAACTTCAAATATAAAATGGATGAAGGTGTTGTAGGAATTTTATCAGCATTGCTACTTATTACCATAACTTTTTCATATTAATACATATTTAATATGATGTTTGGAAATATTAGACATATCAGTACTTTTCTGATATTATTTAAATTAGAGTATAATATTAATAATTAAATATAATATAAAGGAGTTAACTATTATGGAAAAAAAAGTTTTAGCTACAGTTGGCGAAAAAGAAATAACTAATTACGATGTTGAAAGTGCATTACAAAGCTTAGACCCATATCAAGCTATGCATTTCAATACTGAAGAAGGAAAAAAACAATTATTAGAAGATTTAGTAAATCAAGAATTATTCTATATTGAAGCTAAGGAAAATGAATTACATAATAATGAAGATTTTAAATCAGAAATGAAAAAAATCGAAGAAAATATGTTAAAGCAATATGCTATAAATAAAGTTTTATCTAGTATTACATTAACTGAGGAAGAAAAGCAAGCTTTCTTTGAAGCTAATAAAAGTAAATTCAATAAATCAGAAACAGCTTCTGCTAAACATATATTAGTAGATACTGAAGAAAAAGCTTCTGATTTACTTAACAAAATAAACGCTGGCGAAGTATCTTTCGAAGATGCTGCAGCTGAACACTCTACTTGCCCATCTAAGGATGCTGGTGGAAATTTAGGTTCTTTCCCTAGAGGACAAATGGTTCCTGAATTTGAAGAGGCTGTATTTAGTATGCAAAAAGATGAAGTAAGAGGACCTGTTCAAACTCAATTCGGATATCACTTAATAAAATTAGAAGATTTACAAGCTGGCGGAGAATCTGAGTACGAAGAAGTTAAAAATGAAATAGAAAAAACTTTAATGTATCAAAAGCAAAATGAAGTTTACTCTAATAAATTAAATGATCTTAAATCTAAATACATAAGTAGCGTTAAATTTAACGACTAATATATAAAAGCCTAGCAAGTTTGCTAGGCTTTTATACATTAATTAATTCTATACTCTTAATTTATTATAGCAATATTCTATTATATCTCTCCTTTTAATTATCCCTATAAACGTTCTCTGGTCATCAATTACCGGAACAAAATTTTGATTCATAGATTTAGATATCAAATCTTCTATATTTGCATTAACAGAAACTGGTGTATTGTCCATTCTTCTTTTTATCTGCATTATCGGAACATCTTCCACTGATTTTAAATCTAAGGAAAAGTCATTTTTTAATGTCCATAGTAAGTCTCCCTCAGTTATAGTTCCTACATATTTTCCTTCATCATCAATTATAGGAATAGCTGAATATCTATGATATTCCATCTTTTCTAAAGCTTGCCTCATAGTGTAGTCTTCATATATATATGCAACTTCACTTTTAGGTGTCAAAAAAAATAATACGTTCACTATACTACACCTCCAAATACTTATATAAATATTACTTCATCTTTTTAAAAAAGTAGTATATTCAAAATTCATTCTTCACTATTAATTTTAACATATTTAGTAATCATTTTAAATTTAAATATAGCCTTATATAATATTTTTTATTTAAAATTGCTTTCTTGGGTATCAAAATAATATATTTATTTAAAAGCATTAATTATTTTAAATATTTTTACTTTAGGAGGCTCTACAATGAAATTTAATTACAATACATAAGTTAACAATATATTAAACAGCATATATGAATATAAAATATGTGAGATTGCTTATAAAAGCAACTTACCTCATATAAGCTTAAAAAATGTTACAGAGTATAAAACTATATTAAAAAATACTAAGGTATACTTGGGAAGCGATATATATGATTTTATAATAAGTTTAATTCCAAGCGATAAACTTGGATATTATTTCAGATGCGAAATTGCCAATCATAATAATTACTTTTTCCCCAAGGCTTTATGACTACTTAGGAAATCCACTTAAAAATATCAATTACAATAAATTTGCGATTCAACTTTTGGAATCTCATATGAACGATTTATTTATAAAAAATATTGAACGTAAATTTAATCAAATTAGCTTTTGTGATTTTATAGATTCAAATATAAATAATATGTTTAATAAAATAAATACTTATATTGATAATACTTCAAGCAAAAATAAAATTACTATATGTTTTAATCATAAAGATGATTTATTAGACATTGTAAAATCAATGATAATAAACAAGGAACTAGATTTATGTTGGGCAGAATTATTAGTTGATATGGATGAGCTAAGAAGTGAAATGACTAAGTTTAGCGCTAATTTTCATATTTATAATGACTTTGATAAGTTAGAAGATGATTTAAGTTATTGCTTAAATCATTTCTGTAAATATGATTCTTCTCAACTATTTGATATTCTAACGCTAGAAAAAGGATTTAAATTTATACAAAAATAAATTTTGAAGAATATAAGTTAAATTCATTTAATTGCTTAAATGAATTTAACTCGTGATATATCAAAAAAGCCGCTTAAAAGCGGCTGTATTTCACATATCACTAGAATTACTAATATATATGAACTTTAGATTATAATCTAACTACGTTAGCAGCTTGAGGACCTTTAGCTCCTTCAACTACGTCGAATTGAACGCTTTGTCCTTCTTCTAAAGACTTGTATCCTTCACCAGTTATAGCTGAGAAATGTACGAAAACATCCCCTTCACCTTCTACAGATATAAATCCAAATCCTTTTTCATTGTTAAACCACTTAACTACACCAGTTTTCATTGATAAATCCTCCTAAAAAAACACAAAATTATTTAGCCACAAATCTTTGTAACCTTATTACTACTTTATCATATGTATATATCATTGTCAAATATTATTCACTTTATACAAGCTCATAAGTATATTTTTTACTTTTATTCCTTTTTATCTTATATACTTATCTTAATATTAATAATGTACTTGTATTATATGAAATCGGATTTTTTTGTCACTCCATCCTAAGTCCCAAGGTACAAGTAATCTATCCGTATTATGACACGTTACTAATGGATATCCCTTGGAGTCTAATCCAGTAACTGTAGATACATGAGTTATTCTTCCACCCTTTTCGTATGCTACAAAATCACCAGGTCTTAAATTATATGCTTCTTTATATACATCTTGATAAGTACCTTTTGCTATTAGGCTTCCTCTTCCACTATAAATAATATGATTTTTAAAAGCTTGTGCATTCACCCATGCTTTTGTTCCTTCCTTATTATAATTCCATGTATCAGTCTTTTTAAATCTTCCACTCTCAAACATTATTTGAGATGCAAAATTAGCGCAATCTCCACCATCAGGATTATAATCCTTATAATTTGAGTTGAACTTTAATCCATATTCTTCATTAGCTGCCGCTCCACAATACTGATGAGCATAATTTACTGCTTTAACTTGCTCTGGTGTCAATTCTAATTTTACTGGTTGTTGTTGTAATATATAATTCCTTATATCTTCAGACTTAATATTTTCTAAGTTCAAAGAGTCAGCAAATGGATCCGTGTACCATTCTTTAGTTATGATGTACTGGTTATCTCTAATCTTTACATTTAAATAGTGATATGTTCCTATTCTAAACATATTAATTACGTCTTTTTGATTTTCATATGAGTATTTATACTCAGTTGATACCGTACATATAATACCGTATAAATCATCTTCCTTCTGTTTTATTTTCTTTACCTTTACTTTTGTTTTTATATCATTAAATTTAACACCTTGCTTATTTGACCAATTTTCTAGATACTTCATTTTTTTAACTTCATGTTCATATGCCCAAAGCCCAAATTTTTTATCAGTTTCATATAGTTCTTTAAGCATATCCTCATTTTTTTCCAATAAAGCCTTATTTCTATAATCAAACAAACTCTCAAGAAGTAGTTTATATTGATTATTCACTTCTTCTCCATCTACGCTACTCGCTTCTATTAATCCTTCTTTTATTTGAATTCTATTTTGTTGCATATATGAATATAAGCCTATAGATAAAATTAAAGCTAGCGATATGACCATACGTTTTATATGCTTATTTTTCATCTTAAGTTTTTTCAAAATTGCACCTCCTAACAAAGAGTACCTATTGTCATTGTAAATTTAACTACTTGTAATATAATAATAGTTTATTATTTTATATTATTATATCCAAATAATAAATAATTTTACTTCTTTTATTTAACAATAAATTGTAATGATACACTAAGTTTTTTTATTTTATTTACTATTTTTTTGATACTTTTAGTAGTAATATAATTATATAATTTATTATTAAATAATATATAATCTTATAATTCCTTATTTTTAATAAAAAATTCAAATTATATACGGAGGTATTATTATATTGAAAAAAGTAGCTGCAATAAATGATTTATCAGGAGTTGGAAGATGTTCTTTAACAGTTGCAATACCTATACTTTCAGCTTTAAAATTACAATGTTGTCCTTTTCCAACTGCTATATTATCAAGCCAAACAGGATATCCTGAATATACATTTTTAGATTTTACTAATCATATGAGCGATTATTCTAAAGTGTGGAGAAACCTTGGTCTAAATTTTGATTGTATATATAGTGGTTTTTTAGGTTCAGAAAACCAAATAGATATAGTATGTAACTTTATACATAGAAATTCTAATGCATTTATAGTTGTAGATCCAGTTATGGGTGATGGTGGTGTTATATACCCTGTTTTTAATAGAAATATGTGTATTAAAATTAAAGAATTAGTTAAACTTTCAAATCTAACTACTCCAAATTTAACAGAAGCTTGTTTTTTAACTAATCGAGACTACCCTATGGAGGAATTAAGTGAAAGTGAACTTATAGATATTGCTAAAGAAGTGTCTTCTTTAGGTCCTAGCAAGGTTGTCATTACAGGAATAATAAAAGGAGAAAATATATTAAACTTAGGTTATGATAGAGATCTAGATAGATTCTTTTTTACATCTGTAAAATATAATGATTGTTCTTATAGTGGTACAGGTGATATATTTGCTTCAATACTTTGTGGACTTTTAAATAAAGGTTATGATTTAGAGTTTTCTACTAATGAAGCTACTAAATTCATTTATAAAAGCATAAATTATACATCTAATTTTAATACGGATAGAAATGATGGTGTTATGTTTGAACAATTTTTAAATGACTTAATTTATTTTTAAAGATATTAATTTTATAAAAAATTCTCATTTGAAAATCTTTGTATGATAATTTTTTGAAATAAATATTCATAAACTATATTAATATATGTATTATAAATAAGGAGACCTTAATTAATAACAAAGGTCTCCTTTTTCCACGATGTCATTTTCTTATTTGTCAGAATTCATACCTTATATACTATTAACTATAACTTATATTTGTTACACCTTTAACATCATTTTTTATATCTACTAATATTATTTTTTATAATATTTAATTTTTAGTCTATATTCTAATCTTCTTATATAAGATATAATATATATTTTTTTATAATGGAGGGTATTATATGGATATAAATCAAAAGGCTAAAGAATTTGCTTATTATATTAAAAATACACATGAATTTAAGACTATGAATAAAGCTAAAGCTGAACTGGAAAAAAATAGAACATTAAAAAAACAACTTGATAACTATATTAATAAAAAAAATACAATTTATTCAAATTTTAGAATTGAAGATGCCTCTAAAAAGATTAGCCAACTCAATAGAGAATATCATGATTTTTTTAATTTACCCTTAGTTTCAAATTACATGCAGGCTACAAGACAATTTAATTCTATGATGGAGAATTTATACAAATCAATTGAAAAAGATTTATTAAGATAAATCTTAAATAAAGCTAAAAAAGAATGCCTTAAGGCATTCTTTTTTAGCTTTAATCAAAATCTCTTGGTTGCATCATCATGTTTTGCATCATATTTTGCATCATCATATAATAATTCATCCACATATCATTGATATCTTGATATTGGTTAACATATCCGTTCATATATGGCATATCTAATGTTGGATATTGTTCTGCAAATCCTCCTACATATTGCATCTTGCACATATCATACATAGGACTTATATATGTTGTACTTCCATTATTCATATACATATCCTCTTCTTCAATATATATTATTTCATCTTTCTCATAACATGGTTTGCAATATTTTTTCTTTTGCATATAATAATCACCCTTATTCTTTTCATGCTTGCATACGTATTCTTCTTCTTTTTCACATTTTACGTACTTAGCCTGTTCTAATCCACACTTAGGTTTCTTTTCACATATTTCTAATTTATTACTACATTTTTGTATCATTTCTTCACATTTTTTGGACTTTGATTCATATTCTTTTATTTTTTCACCTGCTGATTTATAACATTCTAACGCTTTTTCATCACATTTTAATGCTTCATTATATAAAGCTTTGGCTTTATCATTATATTCTTGGGCTTTTTCATACAAACACTTAGCTTTTTCACAATTACATTCAGCTTCTTTCTCTACTTTTTCAGCCTCTTTATGAAGGCATTTAGCTTGTTCAGATAATTTTTGTGCTTTCTCCATTAGTTCTTTTGCCTTGCATTCAGCTGCTTTAGATTCTTTTTCATCACAATAAGCGTCTTTCATTAATTTTTTAGCTTTTGATGATAATACTTTTGATGAATTTTCACATTCTTTAGCTTGTTCATATGCTTCTGTAGCTTTACATTCACATTCTAAAGCTTTTTCAAATAACTCTTCTGCTTGTTTGGCTAAGTTTACGCATTTATCTACACATGTTATTTCATAATCATCACAAGTAGACTCTATATACTGTTTAACAGGCTTTTTACATGCATTACTTGTCTTACATGAATTGTTTGCTTTACTCTGCTTGCACGAATTATTTGTTTTACTTGGCTTACACGTATTTACTTGTTCACTACACATATTACACCCTTCATATTTAGGTGCAGTTGAACATGCTTGTTTCTTTATCTTTCTCATAATATGTCAAAACCCCTTTGCTGTAAATTTATCCCCATAAGAAAAACTTATGTTGTCTAATATAATTATATGATTGTCTTTCAATGTGGTTACTAATTCTTTAACATTGAGATATTTTAAGATAAATACATTTAAATATTATTTTTTTATATTGTTCTTTTGGGTTATATTTTGGAGTTAATTGCACACTATATGTACAAGAATTACAAATTTAAATATAGTAATTTCTTGATTGGAGCGATTTTATGACTTTAAATAAATTTAATAATATCAATAAAGATGAATTTTACTATTATAATAATACTCGTAATAATTTATCAAACAATTTTAAAAATTCCACTAAAAACAATTCCATGTTAGCTACCGGATTAATTGCATGTTCTACATTAACTGCTACAAGTATTATTAGCCTGATGATTAGAAAAATTACAGTTCCAACTTGTAAATTCGTAGCTAAATAACAATTAAAATTTTTTTAGTGGTATAGTAGTATTATCTATTGCCACTTATATATCTAGTCAATTTAGTGATGTTAATGATACTCTTATATAAGAAAATAAAGTCTTATTTAAACGTAATTTTATTCAAATATTTTTATGAAAATTTACCTATAAATTAGGTAATTTCTTATTTACTTTAATTGATATGTAAAAAGCAGTATTAGAACCAAAATGGTATCTAATACTGCTTTTAATCTAATTGTATCAATTCATCTTCATAATATAGTTGAACTTTTTCTATCCAATCGCCTTTATATTCTTCTTGAATTACATTTTTTATTATTGTATTTATAGTATATTCTTTTGTATATTCATTTAAATAATCCTTTTTCCATGAAACTCTATTTTTTGTTGAGTCTTTAGGTTCTATTAACTCTATTTTTGCAGTATTTTTTCCATAAACTGTTATTTTTATCGGCAAGTTATTAAAACATTCTTTGGATATTGTGCTAATTATAATTTCTATCTTTTGTTGAAGAGAACTATCTTTTTTAATTTCTAAGTATTTAATATTCTTTGTATCTTTAGATACTATATTAATAGGTATTTTTATAGTATTTGATGGCTTTTGTAAATTAATTGAACTTTTAACCGTACTTTGTCCTTGATCTAAATACGTCTTATATTCATTATTTATTACTGGAAATGGCTCAAAATCTATTATATTATTATAATTCCAGTCCTTTTTTGTAAATGCTATTGTTAATAAAGTAGTAGCAATTAAAAATAAACTTACTGCTAATTTATTCATAAGTATACCTCTTCTTTTAGTTTTTATTATTTAATATTATATCATAGTATACTCGATATTTTTAGTATTTTCGTTTTTTTTCTACTTTATTTTCATATATTTGCATTTTTTAAACATTTTATACTAATTTAGATTTATATATTTTGATTTTATATTAACTTACATTCTCTATATAAATAATCTAAATTATCATTTAAATTATTATTTATTTTTTTATTTTAATAGTTTTTAGGCTTATACTTTATTCTGTTATATATGCTATTATAAGTTTTATTGTTTCCATAATTGATTTAATATGAGTTCTTTCATATCCATGTGAAGCAAATACTCCTGGGCCAATAAGGGCAAACTTTGAATCTAACCCTGACTTTAATGCAGCCGTAGAATCAGATCCATAATTAGAGTATATGTCTAACTTATAATTTATAGACTTTGATTTACATATCTTTATAAACTTATTGATAATATCATAATCATATGGTCCATTAGAATCCTTTGTACATATACATACATCATATTCTGTTGAATTTTGTCCATCTCCTGGGCATCCCATGTCAACTGCAATAAATTCAGCTGTATTTTGTGGTATAAAAGCTGATGAACCATGTCCTACTTCTTCATAGTTACTAAAGAAAAAATTTATAGTATTCTTAGGCTGTGTGTTGTTTAATTTTATATATTTCATTATATATAATATAGCTGCTACTGATGCTTTATCATCTAAATATCTAGATTTTATAAATCCTGATTTAGTTATTTTAGTTCTTGTATCAAATGATATAATATCTCCTACATTAATTCCTAAATTATATACATCTTCCTTTGTAAATACTTCTTCATCTATTATAACTTCATAATTTTTACAATCTCTTGGTAGTTCTTTAGCTTCATTTCCATGTATATGAATAGAAGGTTTTATGGTTTGTAATGTTGCCTCATATTTATCTTCTAATCTAGTGTGTATTAAACAATTTTCACCTTCTATCGAATTCATCATATATCCTCCAATTTGAGATATAGCCAGTCTTCCATTTGACTTTATTTCTTTTACCATCGCTCCTAGAGTATCTATATGAGATGAAAAAGTAATTTCTTTTTCTTTATTCATTCCTGGTATTGTTGCAACTATTATTCCTTTGTTTGAAGTTTTATATTCTATGCCTATTTCTTCTAGCTCTCTTTTTATATAATTTGAAATTTTATTTGTATACCCTGTAGGGCTAGGAATATACAAAAGTTCTTCTAAATATTTTTCTATTATTTTTCTATTATGCATTTTAGTATCTCCTATTCATGATTTTTAAATTGTATATCTTTAATTTATTTAATATTTTAATTATATTAACTATACATATTTACATTATGTATCCCATATAAAAATAGTACATTATAAAATAGATAAACATTATGATAATTATTCTTTGTATATAAGATATTAAAAATTCTTTTGTGCTTATGTATATATTGGTGTTTTTTACATATATCATGTTGCTGCTAATGCATGTACAATTTAAAATTGTTATTATTCCTATTAAAAACCTAGTTGCATATTCAGTATTTTTATTAACACTATCTATTCCTATAATAGCATTATAAAACAAATTTATATTAAATAAGCTTAATTCTCTCCCATCTGAGATTTTAAATAATTCTATTATAGGATAAAATACATACTTAGATATCTCCATTATAAGATTGCTGTTTAATATTATTTGTCCTAAATATAGCACTATTACTAGCTCCGGAATGAAATTTATAATTATAGAAATTGATTCTTCTAAATTATCAATAATTGTTTTAAATATATTTATTTTTGTTTTATTTTGAATATATTTTCTTATAGCTTTTTCTAATTTATTTTGTTTATGTATGGTTTCTTTATAATTTGTTTTTATATAATAAGATTTTTTCTTTTTATTTAAAGGATATATTCTACATAAGATAATATTAATTATTATTAAAATCAATGCACTAACAAGAATTAGATTTATATTATCTATATTTAACTCTTTAGATATATACCTAATCATAGGAATTGATAATATAGAAAAATTCAGTATAATAATACAAGCTTCATTTTCTCTTATTTTTCCTGATTTGTATAATTTATTTGTCACAAACATTCCACAAAAACAATCAGTACAAAGATATATAAGTATATTAACTAAAGTTTTCCCACTTAATTTAAAGCTTTTTTTCATTATATTATGACAATACGATTCTATTATATCTAGAAAACCATAGTCCATTAAAAATGTAATAAATATTGCACTTAAAGGAAATACAGTTGCTATATTTAAAATTAGTTCTTCCATTAATAATAAAATATTATCATTTAAAAATACTATTGTATTTTTTCCATAGAATATATTTACTATTATTAGTATACTAAATAACCTTGTGTATAAAAAAATATTACTACTTACTATTTTCTTTTTCTTATTCAGGAATATTGGCTTAAGACACCCCAGTGTCACATATACTGTTATACATATTTGTAAAAATGACTTTGCCTCAGATTGTAATTTATATGCTATATGATATATGACGGTTAATGATTGACCATTTAATTTTATAGGAATGAAAAATACAAATATACCTACAAACGAATATATTATAAGCTTTAATATATCTATAAAATCATTTTCTGTACTTTCTTCAACTTTATTTTTTTTATTTATTCCTTCCATACCCCCACCTCTTATAGTAAGTTTCCACTTAATATAAATATTTCCTTCTTAAATATTATAAGTTTTATTATTATTGATTAAATCAAACTATAGATGTATAATACTATAATTATAAGTTAAATTAATAGAGGTGAATAATTAATGGATATCCATAAATCCAAGACAATACTAATACTTACAGCTCAATTTGGAGCTGGACATATAAGTGCTGCTAATGCTATTAAAAATCTCATTTTAGAAAAAGATAATACTTGTAACATTATAATACAAGACTTTATAAGTGCTAGCGTTCCAAAAATGAATAAACCAATGGTTATGTTATATGAAAATAATACTAAATATACACCTGCCTTATATAACTATTACTATTATTTAGAAAAGTCTTTTGATTCAAGACATAACTTATTACATAAATTATGCACACCTAAGCTTGTAGAGTATATTCTTGAAAAAAAGCCCGATTTAATTATATCTACATTTCCATTGGCTGCTGCTTGTGTACATAATTTCAAAATTAAATATCCTAAAATAGATACACCTACCTTAACGGTTATTACAGATGTTGTAGATAGTCTTGAATGGATGCATCCTGACACTAATATGTACTTTGTTCCATCTTCAGAAATAAAAAATAGATTTGTTCAAAAAGGTATTTCTCCAAAGTGTATAAAGGTTACTGGTGTACCTACTAATAAAAAATTTTATGTAGATGGAAAAATTCATATACCTAATAAACACAGACTACTCTTATTAGGTGGCGGAAGAGGATTATTTGATGTGGATGAAGATTTTATGTATTGGATTGACGAATTTATTAAAGATTATCCTAATAATATAGAAGTAACAATTGTTACAGGTAAAAATGCAAGGTTATATAATTATCTTACAGAAAAAAAACCTTTATCTAATATAAAGGTTTTAGGTTACGTAAATGATATGCATAATTTAATAAAAAATTATGATTTTATGATAACAAAGCCTGGCGGCGCTACATTATTTGAGGCTATTCATTCTCAGACACCTGTTATCGTGAAAATTCCTAAAGTCGGTCAAGAAATAGAAAATGCTAAATTTATAATAGACAAAGGTATAGGATTTGTTTACAGTAATGAAGATGATTTAAAAAATATATTTTATGAATTAGCTTCTGGTGAGTTTGAATCTATGCTTGATTTTATGCAATCAAATATTAAAGATTTTAAAAAGCTTATTAATTATGATAAAATAGCTGATTATATACTTGAACTAATAAATGACAAGATTTAATTTCTTGTTATTTATTAGTTCTTTTATATTTATCTAAATATATAATTTTTTCTTTATTATTTTTTTTTATTGTTTTTATACTTATCAGACCTTTTCCTTTATTAATACTTTTAAATTTTTCTTTAGATTTATGTTCTTGCTTTATTCTGGAAATCGTATAAATCTCAGCAATTATAAATAATATACAAACTAATATTTCTAAATCTGCTGTAGTTGTATATTTTTGCTCTCCATACGTTATTATAGAATAAACTTTAATAAATGTCATAGATAGCAAATGTATATTTACTAATGATAAAGCTTTTTCAAATTCCTGTATAAGAATATTGTTTTTTAAAGAATTCCATATATAAAGTTTAGTATAACCCTTAGATTTTAGCATATCTATGTATATTTGTTTAATTGCATTCTTATCAAAAAATTTCAATGTTATTAATGATATTAAACACAATATGAAAAAATATGTATCATATGCATATCTAATAAAGTCTGATTTAACACTTTGTTTTAGTAAATATAAACTTATATATCCAACTGTAAATATTATTCCTGTTATATTTAGTCTAGACTCTTTTTTTCTAGTAATAAAACTATAAAAAAATATATAAAATATCAATGCGATTATTATATAGTCCATTTTTTTGTTAGTAACTAAATTACATACTACTATAGGAGCAACCATATATACAAATATATCTGGTATAAATTTATTCTTCATCAAATCCCCCCTTTTCCGAATTAAATAAATTTTCTAAATTTTCAAACACTTTAAGTTATAAGTTCTCTTTTATTTTAATTAATCCTTTATTATACTTAATTTTATGCAAAAAAAAGGGGTATATGCCCCCTTCTTTTTCACAATATTAAATACTAATAAATTATAGATTTTCTACTTGTATGTAATTTTCCTATAAAAAACTTTTTAACAAAATCATATTTTAAAATATTAAAATAAAATTTTGTTACATGTGTTATTTTTCTTTATCTTTAATACACAGTATAAAAACTATTTATACTTATAGTCTTTATTAATATTTATTTACCACATTTATAGGATCTATATTTTCTTCATTTACTATAGTTTCAAAATGAAGATGATTTCCTGTAGAATTTCCTGTAGTCCCAACTTTTGCAATAACTTGACCTTTTTTTACTATATCTCCTTCATTTACTATATTTAAAGTATTGTGAGCGTATACAGTCTTTTTACCATCAAAATGTTTTATTTTAACTACATTTCCATATCCATTTTGTACACCAGAGAATATCACTATACCATCATCAGTTGATACTATCTGTGTATTTTGAGGTGCTGGTATATCTATTCCTCTATGGAAATTCTTTTCTCCTGTTATAGGATGTATCCTTGGGCCAAAATAAGAACTAATTTCTCCATATGATGGTACTGGCCATATTCCTGATATAAAACTCAAATTATTTTCCTCTAAGTACTTAATTTTATTTTCCTCTATTGATTTTTCTATTCTTATTCCTTCTATCATAAATCGTTCTAGTTGTTTTTCTAAATATGATTTTTCTCTTTCTATAGTAGCTACTTCATTTATTAAATTTTTTTTTGAGTCTAACTTATTTGCTTGTACAAAACTTATACTTACAACTTCAATTTTATTTTGTACATCTTCTTGCTTTTCATTTTCAATATACCGAACCTTACTTTCTAAATCTTGTTTTAATTTACCTATTTTAACTTTCAGTTCTTCTTGGTTTTTTTTGTTTTCAATTAATGAGTCTAAATTTATTTCTTCGCTAAATGCATATGTATTGTGGCTTTTACTAATAAAAAAGCTCAATGATAGTACCATTGATATCATTACTATCTTTATAGTTTTTTTCATCTTTTATCACTCCTTTTATCACCATCTATTAATATTGACTTTTTTTAGAAAATTTATTACTATTTTTAATCTTAATATATTTTATATGTTTACATTTAAAAGCTTATTTTACTTCTAGTTCCCTCTACTATAAATAACATTCATTACTATGTTTGATAGTTAGGTTTTATATAACTATCAATTTTGTCTCGCTCCCGTCTTAGAAACCATTTGTTAAACAATTAATTAAAACTGTTTTATAATTATTTAAATCTATTTTCTAAGCCTGAATGATTCACATATCTTATATAAATAAGATATTACATACTAATAAAAGATTTAGTTTCATAATAAAAAAAGAAGAGTTTTCACTCTTCTTTTTTTAATATATGTTTTTACTATATTGCATATATAATTGCTGAATATCTTCCATTTCTTTTTTCAATTGTAACTGTAAATTTGATACTGTTTCATAGTCCTCATGTGCTATGGCTTCCCTAATTTTAGTAAATAATGACTTTCTATTTAATGTATCTTTCATTACATTAAATTTCATATCCGAAATAGCATTCCATGTAGCTTCATCTAAAGCATCCATATTTTCTTTGTTGTGTAGCTTTACACAACTTCTTATCATTTCCATGTTATCTTGAATAATTCTATTCTTTAATTCTTTTGTCCACTTATCTATAGCTCCCATCTTAAAAGAATCTATTATAACATCTGTAAATACATTTCCTTGTTTTAAAGAGTTTAATTTAGATTCATATATCTCTAAATTCTTCATATTTTCATAAACAGTTGCAGGTGGAACTGAAAATCTACTATTTCTTTCTTCTAATGTATAATATTCAAATACATCACTTTCATCTCTGTAAGATCTATCTTTTTCTAAGTAGAAACTGTCTTGACCTACACTTTTAGATATCTCTTTTTCAAGCTCTTTAGTTGATAATTTACTTTTAGCTGTTGCTTTTATACCATCTAGCATAGTTTGATAGCATCCAGCTATAACTAAATAAGTATTTGATAATGGATTTGGTGATCTTAATTCAAATCTTACTGTTTTTGGATTTTTTATATCTCTTACTAATCCCACAAGCACCGATCTATTTCTTGATGCTACCTCATAGTTATGCCCTAATGATGTAACTATACATACAGGTGCTTCAAATCCTGGAACTAGTCTGTTAAATCCATCATTAGATGATGTTACAATAGGATTTAGTACTTCATAGTTATGAAGCATTCCCATAAGTGCACCATATCCTATTTCACTTAAATAGTCTTCTTTCATATCTATTGGAGCAAATAAATTTTTTATGCTTCCATCTTTTAATTTTGCACTAACACCTACATGAGTATGTCCTCCACTACCTGCAACCCCATATATAGGCTTAGCTTTAAATGTTACTTCTAAACCATTTGATGTAAATACATCTTCTACAATTTCTCTTACTAGCAATTCATTATCTGCAGCTTGGAGTGGATTTGCAAATTTCCATGAAATTTCTAATTGCTCCATTGCATGATTAGTTTTTCCATCTATACTTATAGAACTATTTATTCCTCCGACTTCCTTATGAGCCATTTCTGGACTTATACCTAACTCTTGTAATAGTATTAAACTTTTCTCCAGGCAAGTTCTTATAATCCCATGTGTTCTCTTCCAATATTGTTCTTTTAAGCTTTGTGACACATATAACTTTTCTAAATCTGCTTTGTCTTCGGGTGTGTTTACCCAAAATTCTAACTCAGTAGCTGAAGTTAATATTATATCTTCTATACAAGATACATCTTCTATTCCGATATTTTTTATCATGTGTGGATATTCTTCAAACAATTTTAAAATTGATTTTTTAAAATATTTTTCTGACTTTTTTAATATTCCCCTTGAGCATACTTTTCTATTTTCATGTATTAAAAATGCGGGAATTCTAAGAGTACCTATAGGTAAATTAAGTTCTTCATCTATATGTTCAAAGTTATAATCTACATACCATTTACAATCTACATCAGGCATTAAGTCAACCTTAGCATTATTTAATGTTGCTATATTATAAAGTTCAACACTCGATCCATCAGTTTGAATAGCTGACTCTAAAAAACTACTTATATCCTCTAAAAATAATTGCATTGGTATTTTTTCGTCAGTTGCATTTCCTCCTAAATCTACACCCATTAAAGAAACAAATTTTATATTCTTATTATTATTCAAAATTTCTTTAAGATCTTTTTCATTGTGATTATGCTTTTCTATTGTATATAATAATTTTCTCATACAATCACTCCCCTTTTGAAATTCATATAGTATTTTTTATTTTTTTTGAAAATTTTTAACAAATTTTTATTTTAATTTATATTTTTAGATTAAAATACTTTTTTGTTCGTGTTTTTATTTATATTTATTATATATTATTACATTAAAGTTCACAATATTTTTTTATTTTATTAATAAAGTAATTTTATCCATTATATATTATCACATTAATATTCGCAATATTTTTTTGTTTTATTCACAAAGTAATTTTATTTCACTATCTATTTTATAAATACTCACCACAATAGTTTAACATTTTTGTAAATATAGGGTATACTAAACACTAAGAAGTATTTTATTTACTTCTTTTAAAATATTAATGTTTTGTAACAAATACATTAATGAATATATTCATTATATTCGTAAGATAAGATAATTTAGGAGAGAAATATTATGGAATATATAGTTTTTGACTTAGAATTCAATCAAGGATTCGATAAAATTCTTAACAAAACAGTATCTAATCAAAGATGCCCTTTTGAAATAATTCAAATAGGTGCAATTAAATTAGATAGCAACTTTAATATAATCGATACTTTCAATAGTTATGTGAAACCAGAAATATATAAATGTATACATCCATTCATAGGAAAAATGACTGGCATTACTATAAATGATGTAGCAGATGCTCCTAACTTCCCTCAAGTATATAAGGAATTTAAAAGGTTTATGTCATCTAAAAATCCTGTTTTATGTGTTTGGGGAACTGGGGATTTAAAAGAATTATATAGAAATATAACCTATTATAATTTGCCTTCAAAAGCTTTGCCTAAGTCATATATAAATATCCAGCATTATGCTTCTAGTTATTTTGATAATCCATCTGGTAAAAGTATTGGGCTTCAAAATGCCATTCAAATACTCGGATTAAATCAAGATAAATCATATCATAATGCTTTAAACGATGCTTTTTATACTGCTCAAGTTTTTATTAAAATATATAATCCAAGCATTGTACCTGATGTGTATATATATACTACTGTAAAACCATCAACAGTTGAAAGAACTACTAAGAAACAAATTGATTATGATAATTTATTTAAAGAATTTAGTAAAATATTAAATAGAGAATTAAGCAAAGAGGATAAAAAAATAATTGATTTAGCATACAAAATGGGAAAAACTAATCAGTTTTTAGTTAATACCTCTAAGAATAAAAAAAGATAGACTTATTAAGCCTATCTTTTTTTCATACTTAGAGTTTATTTTTATATCAAGTTATTTATTATACATTTATAAATAACATTTTTAATAATTCATACTGAGCAAATTCCACGCTTTTTATTTCTTTTTCATCTGTTCTACTGTATTCCCTATTCCCTATAAGTACTTCTCTATCTCCTATATTAGCATATAAGTCATCTAAAATTTTTAAAAAGTCACTTACTTTGATAGACTCATCTTTTGATTTTAATAATGTTATACTTTTATTTTCTTGATCTTCATATACACACTCTAGTCCGTACAAAATATTATCTTCTTTTATATATATAATATCTCCACCTAAAGACTTTCCTTTTTCTAGTTTTTGTTTAAGAGCTAATAAATTCATAGACCTCTCCCCCTTGTTATAAAATTATTTTTCTTGTGATTTTAGTATATGTAAAATATTAAACATATCACTATACATTATATTAATAAGTAAATAATTTTATTAACTTTTTTAGATATTATTTTATTACTAATTCTATAGGGCAATGATCTGATCCTAGTATCTCATTATGTATATCCACACTAACTAATCTGTCTTCTATCTTTTTAGATGCTACGAAGTAGTCAATTCTCCATCCAGAGTTATTTTTTCTTGCATTAAATCTGTATGACCACCAAGAATACGCACCTTCTTTTTCTGGATTAAAATATCTGTATGTGTCTATAAATCCATTTTCTAAAAATTGTGTAAATTTACTTCTTTCTTCATCGGTAAATCCCGCATTTTTTCTATTTGCCTTAGGATTTTTTAAATCTATTTCTTTATGTGCCACATTCAAATCTCCACACACAATTACAGGTTTTTTATTATCTAGCTCTATTAAATAATGCCTGAAAGTATCTTCCCATTTCATCCTATAATCAAGTCTTTTTAATTCACTTTGAGAATTTGGAGTATATACTGTTACAAAGTAAAAATCTTCAAACTCTAATGTAATTACTCGTCCTTCATTGTCATATTCTTCTATATTTATACCATAAGCTACATTTAAAGGTTGTAGCTTTGTAAATATAGCTGTTCCTGAATATCCTTTCTTTTGTGCATAATTCCAGTATTGATGATAATCGCCTAAATCTAATTCTATTTGACCTTCTTGAAGCTTAGTTTCTTGTAAACAAAATATATCTGCATCTACTTCTTTGAAGTAATCTAAAAATCCTTTCGTAACACACGCTCTTATCCCATTAACATTCCATGATATAAATTTCATTTTTGCCTCCTAATTTATGTGATTTTTATATAATTTATCTTACCCAATTGTTTATGTACTCTACTAAAATATATGTTTTATTAAAACTTTAATTTTTTTGCTAATTCCTCTGGGTTTATTGATGATACATATATACCTGTTCCCAATTCAAATCCTCCAAAACTATATTTTCTTGGTATTATATGCATGTGTACATTAAAATTTTTTTTACTTTCTACTTTTAACGGATGAGTATGGATACATAAGTTAAAAGCATTATATCCACTCATATTATATAGTTTTTTAAATAATTTTTGAAATATTTTTGATAATTCTGTTATGTGTTTTTCATTTATTTCTTCAAAGCCAATTTTTTCTTTAAATATAATCCTGACTTCTCCACTATATTTAGTTGCATAAGGAACTATAACTAAAAAATAACTTCCATTATGAATTACTCTATTTTCATTTTCTATTTCATTTTTTATAATTTCTTCATATAAACATACATCATTATCTCTATAGTATCTGTTAGATATCTCTATTTCATTTTCTATATCTGGAGGAAGTATAGATAATGATATTATTTGTGAATGAGGGTGAATTAAAGATGCTCCTGATTTTCTTAGAAAATTTTTAAAAATACTTACATATTCAATGTTTTCGTCAGACATAAGGGTAATATATCTATCCTTATACATACTAAACATATTTTTAAATTCATCTTCACTCATATTATAAAAACTTCCATTGTGACGATATGTATCTATCATAACTTCATGTAAACCATATACTTCTCCTGGTAGTTCATCTACAATCGGAAATTTATTATCTACAGATTTTACTAACCATCCTACTTCATCTTCTATTTTAAATCTTTCATTAGTAGTATAACTTTCATTCCCTCTACAAAATGGACACTCTTTATCATATTCTAAAGTAGTTTCTTCTTCTATTTGTATTGCAACTTTATCCATAGGCCTTTTAGATCTATTCTTTGCAACTATAACTATATCATTATTCATATTGTCCCTTATTATTTCTTTCATAGTTAACACCTCTTAACAATTGCTTTTATAGTTTCTATTTATTAATAAAATTAATTCGATATGTTTTTTATATTTTCTACTTATTATAATGCATATATATCATAAATGCATATTATTTGTTATTAAATTTATAAATTATAAGTGAATTTGCAGGTTTTTTGTATTTTTTATTAATAATATACATATATTAACAGTTTCTAATGATTTTTACGATTACTTATGCTACTATAATCTTGGATAGAAATTTTATAAACATAGTCTAATTATATTAAAATAATAGGGGGTAGTTTAAATGAAGTATTCAGAGAGAGTAACTGCTATGCAGTCTTCTCCAATAAGAAAATTGGTTCCTTATGCTCTTGATGCTAAGGCTAAAGGAATTAAAGTTTATCATTTAAATATCGGACAACCAGATATTAAGACTCCTACAGGATTTTTTGACGCAATTAAAAACTTTGACAGTAATGTTCTAGAATATGCTGTATCTAATGGTATTCCAGAATTGATTAAAGCACTTCAAGATTATTATACTACATACGATATGCATTTTGACAGCGATGAGATACTTGTAACTAACGGTGGTAGTGAAGCTTTATTATTTACTATGATGGCTACTTGTGACCCAGGTGACAATCTATTAGTTCCAGAACCATTCTATACTAACTATAATGGATTTGGTCAATGTGTGAATATAGAAGTAAATCCAATTACTACTAAAGCTGAAGACGGGTTCCATTTACCATCTAAAGAAAAAATTTGTTCTCTAATTAATCCTAAGACTAAGGGTATATTACTTTCTAATCCAGGTAACCCAACTGGAGCTGTTTATACAAAAGATGAAGTTTACATGATAGCACAAATAGCTATAGAAAATAATTTATGGATAATAGCAGATGAAGTTTACAGAGAATTTGTATATGATGGACTTGACTATACAAGCTTTGGAAACATAAAAGAAATTGAAGATAGGGTTATTATCATAGACAGTGTTTCTAAAAGATATAGTGCATGTGGTGCTAGAATCGGTTCTATAGCTTGCAAAAACAAAGGTCTTATGGCTGAAATATTAAAGTTATGTCAAGGAAGACTTTGTGTTGCAACTTTAGAACAAATTGGTTCTGTTGAATTGTATAAAACTCCAGTTTCTTATTTTAAAGAAGTTAATGAAGAATATAAACACAGAAGAGATGTTTTATACAACGAGTTGATGAAGGTTGACGGTGTTGTATGCGAAAAACCTACTGGAGCATTTTACATAGTAGCAAAACTACCTGTAAAAAATGCAGAAGATTTTGTAATTTGGATGCTTAAAGAATTTAATAAAGACGGCGAAACAGTTATGGTTTGCCCTGCTGAAGGATTCTATGCTACTCCTGGCCTAGGTCGTGATGAAATAAGACTAGCTTATATCCTTAATGAATCAGACTTATATAAAGCTGCTACAATTTTAAAAGAAGGTCTTGAGCAATACGTTGCATTAACTAAAAAACCTCAAATATCTCCAGTTGAAGCTTAATATTCTCTATCAAATTACGTCTTAACAATAAAAGCAACCTTAAATAGGTTGCTTTTTAATTAAATTCTTCTTTATTTAAAATATACTGTAAAGTATTTATAGCTTCAATATATCTATTTTGATCCTCTTCGTCTAACTTTAAAAACTTTTCTTCTAACTTATTGCTAAGTTTATCCATAAAATCAGAGGCAAGTATCGTTCCTTTTTCTGTTATGCTTATTATATATTTTCTTTTATCCGATAAATCCTTTGTTCTTATAACATATCCCTTTTCTGTTAAATCATCAACCATACTAGTCAAGCTTCCCTTTTCTATATTTAGAAAAGCACATAAATCTGTCATGCTGATATCTCCATAGTTTTTGATGAATATTAGTGCTCTTAGTTGTGTTTTATTCACATCATATATAGCTGAATATTGTTTTAGATATTCTAGGTAAAGACTTGAATATATTTTTGGAAATGTCTTAGATAAAAATCCTATCGTATCCGACACTATACACTTCATTTTATCACCCCAGATGTTTAATTTATTAACTCTTTCTTTAATTCTAGTTTATATTAAAACATTTATTAGTACAATACTTTTAATAATAAATCCTTTAATATAATTATATTGTTATAGTCAATTATATTTACTCATGCTATCAAACATATATATTGTTCAAGTATTTAGATATAATAAATTGAGTAAATTATGTTAGTTATATAATCTATAAATTTTAATATATAAAAAATATAAAGTATTTTATAATATATACTTTATATTTTCACTTTACTATGGTATTAATTTTTGCAATAATGAAGAATTTGATTCATATATATTTATTTTTATTTTTAATATTTTTTGCATAATAAAAAGCGCCTATAATACTAATTTTCGGCACTTTTTATTATATTAAGTATATTATACGTGTAAGTCTACTTTTAATCC
The DNA here is from genome assembly GCF_035470145.1 of Romboutsia sp. Lineage (GTDB taxonomy): Bacteria > Bacillota > Clostridia > Peptostreptococcales > Peptostreptococcaceae > Romboutsia_D. The sequence continues at coordinate 40,936 of NZ_DATIRC010000103.1, read as the reverse complement.
TATCGATTCTTTAAAATCTTTTATTGCTGGTTCTAAAGTCTCATTTATAAACTCTACAACTTGTTCCGGAGCTCTACCCACAAAGTTTTTAGGGTCCATTATAGATAACATTTCTTCTTTACTCATTTTAAATGATTCATCATTCATTATAAGTTCCATTAAATTGTTATCTTTACCTTCTTGCTTAACTCTGTAAGCTGCTTTCATAGAGTATTCTCTTATTATTTCATGTAATTCTTGTCTATCTCCACCTCTTTTTACAGCTTCCATAAGTATAGTTTCTGTAGCCATAAATGGAAGTTCTTCGTTTATGTGCTTATTTATCATACTTTCATAAACAACTAATCCATCAGTTACATTCATCCCTATTTCAATTATAGCATCTGCTGCCATAAATGCTTGTGGTATAGATAATCTTTTATTAGCCGAGTCATCTAAGCTTCTTTCTAGCCATTGAGTAGCTTGTACTAATGCAGGGCTTAGTGATTCAGATATTATATATTTTGATAATGATGCTATTCTTTCACTTCTCATTGGATTTCTTTTATAAGCCATAGCTGATGAACCTATTTGGTTTTTCTCAAATGGCTCTTCTATTTCTTTTAAGCTTTGTAAAAGTCTTATATCGTTAGTCATTTTGTGCATACTTTGAGCTATACCTGATAATATACTTATTACTTGATAATCTAATTTTCTAGTATAAGTTTGTCCACTTACTGCATAAGAAGATTTATATCCCATTTTTTCACATACTAATTTATCAAGTTCTTTTATTTTATCATGGTCACCTTCAAATAAACTTAAGAAACTTGCTTGAGTACCAGTTGTTCCCTTAACCCCTCTTAGCTTCATGTTATCTATCCTATAGTTTATATCTTCTAAGTCAAGTATTAAATCTTGAGCCCATAAAGTAGCTCTCTTACCTACTGTAGTAAGCTGAGCTGCTTGGAAATGTGTAAATCCTAGTGTAGGCATATCTTTATACTTAAGAGCAAATTCTTTTAAGTTATTTATTAAGTTAACAAGTTTTATTCTTATAAGCTTTAAAGCCTCATTCATTTGTATAACATCTGTATTATCACCAACGTATGCCGATGTTGCACCTAAATGTATTATTCCTTTAGCTTTGTCACATTGTAATCCATAAGCTTTTACATGACTCATTACATCATGTCTTACTTCTTTTTCTATTTTTCTAGCTTCATCAAAGTTTATATTTTCTATATTAGCTTTTAGCTCTGCTATTTGCTCATCAGTTATATTTATTCCTAATTCTTTTTCACCTTCTGCTAAAGCTATCCATAATTTTCTCCAAGTTGAGAATTTAAATTGTGGAGAGAATATATAGCTCATATCCTTGCTACAGTATCTATCCGTTAAAGGGTTTGTATATGTAGTGTATTTATTATCCATAATTATTTGCACCTTCCTTAAGTCTTATTATATGATAATTATATAAAATTTTACGAACCATAACAAGTTTTTTTTTATTTACGTTCATTTTTACTTTTTATTTATACTTATATTATCTTTCTTAATTATATAATCTATACTTTCACTATCAACAAAATTTAATACATATTTGTATCTTATTGCATAGTATTTATCACTCCAACCTAGCTGATTTTTTATATCTACTTCATCAGCTCCTAACCTTAGTGATATAGCTGCAAACGAGTGTCTAAAGTCTTTCGCCGAATATTGAGAAAGTCCTGCTAAATCTAGAGCTTTTCTTACTATTAATCTTACATTTCTATCAGTTATAGAGTTACTTTTTTGCGTTGTAAATACAAATTCTTCAGTAGGAGTTATAATATCAGGTAATCCAGAATAATTTCTATAGTCTTCTATTAATTTAAAACAATATGGATGAAGCTTTACTATTCTTTCTTTTCTTCCTTTACCTAATTTAGTATAATAATTATTTTTATCATCTACCATCAGATCTTTCCATTTTAAATTTACAAGCTCATTTAATAAACATCCTGTGGTAACTAGAAACACTATGATTACTCTATCTCTTATATTTAACTTATAAAGTATATCTATAAGCTTATTGATTTCCTGAATACTAAGCACATCATCCTTAGTTTTTATTCTTGTTACTTCAGGTTTTTCTACATACCTAAATGGATTTATTTCTATGTATTCTTCTTTTTTTAAAAAATTATAAAAACTATGCAAGTAACTATATATCTTTTCTGAAGTTGATTTAGCGTAGTTTTCCTTAACATTTTCTATAAATTTTGTACAATCTTCTTTATCTGCATAAAAAAGTTCCTTGCCTTGTATAAACTCCTTAAATGTAGTTATTTTAGATAAATAGTCATGCTTCGTTGTTGGATTAAGCTTTTTAGAAAACTTTTTAAAAACTTCATATTCATAATCATCTAATCCTATTGTTTTATTCATAATAGTTCCTTTCTATCTTTTTTAATATCTTTCTTTTATATTAGTTCATTTATTATAACAATATTAGTTTACTCTTAGTTGACATTTATTTACTAATCTTGATATACTCTAAGTTGACGTTTATTTACGTTTATTATGATTTGTATTGGAGGTAATTAATTTGGTTGAAATTTTAAAAGCCATTCTTTTAGGTATAGTTCAGGGTATTACCGAGTGGCTACCTGTGAGTAGTACTGGCCATATGATATTAGTTGACGAATTTATAAAACTTAATTTCTCATCTACTTTTGTTAGTACTTTTTTAGTCGTAATCCAGTTCGGTTCAATACTTGCTGTACTTACAATATTCTTTAAAAAACTAAATCCATTTGATAGTTCTAAAACTAAGCTTCAAAAAAATGAAACTATCAATTTATGGCTTAAGGTTATTGTTGCTGTTATTCCATCTGGAATTATCGGTTTATTATTTGAAGATACTATCGATCAATTATTCTTTAACCCTACTACAGTGGCTATAGCACTTATAGTTTATGGAATAATAATGATATTTATTGAAAATAAAAATAAAAGACCTAAATTTAATAATTTTTCTCAGGTCACATATAAGTTAGCGCTTGGAATAGGTTTATTCCAATGTCTAGCTCTTATACCTGGTACATCTAGATCAGGTTCTACTATAATAGGTGCTGTAATACTTGGTACATCTAGATATGTAGCTGCAGAATTCTCATTCTTTTTAGCTATCCCTACTATGCTTGGAGCTAGTGCACTAAAACTTCTAAAAGCTGGTTTTGCATTTAGTGGCTTTGAGTGGCTTGTTTTAGGCACTGGGTCAGTTGTAGCTTTTGCAGTTTCAGTATTTGCTATAAAATTCCTTATGGATTATATAAAGAAACATGATTTTAAAATATTTGGCTATTATAGAATAGTTTTAGGAGTAATAGTCCTTTCTTACTTTTGGCTACTTAAGTAAGTAATATAACCATAGCAATACATTTTAATGTAATAAATTTATTAATTATAAACTTATATTAAATAAAAAGAAGCACACATGTGCTTCTTTTTATTTCGACTCCATAAGAAGCTTTATTATATCACTGGAGTTTTCGTTAAATGTGGTTATTATACTCAAGTAGTCACAAGCTCTGTTTATAGCTAAATATACCTTATTTAAATCTCCTACAAAGTCGTTTATTTGATAATCTTGTTCTTTATCATTTATAGTATGGTTATATAGCATCTCTAATTCGCATACTATTAAGGCTTTATACTCTAAATTTTTTATAGTATATATATTAGATATTGTTACTCCAAGTTTTTTGCTTATATTTGTTAAATTTTCTTCTGCATATATATATGGTATTCCTGCTTCTTCTAATGCCTTTTTTAGCATATACTGGAAATATATAGTCTTTCCATTTTTTAGTTTCTTTTTATTATAAGGATATATTATACCTATTTCAGAATAATCTAATCCCTTTTTATTTATTAAATATTCTATTTCCCATAAAAGAGAGCTTATTTGCTCATCTAAGTCACTCACTTTTATTATATCTACAGCTTTATTGCAATCTCTCATAGGTTCTGTTGTGTAAAACTTATTGTATATCCTATTGTCTCTTAATGAATTTATATATTTATTTGCATTTTCCGCAAAATTATTAGTAAATTTCACAAGTTCTTTACTTTGTTTATAATTTTTCTCTAAGTATATAGTCTCTTTAAATTCTATATCTTCAAGGTTTTCTTTAAATATATTCAAATCATTACTTATATTAAGAGATTCGCATGAAAAAACATTAAATATAAACTTCGTTTTATATAAAAATTCTCTAATAAATTGTATTTCATCTTTAGTAAAATTTGCTACCTCATCTATAAATATTCCTTTAAACATGTTCTTATTTTTAATAATATTTTTAGCTTGCTTTACTAGATTGCTAAAAGCCTTTTCATAATCTTTTTTAACCATGTTATAGTCAACTATAAGATTGTATTTTTTAGCTAATTTGAATATAAATGAACTGTAAGTATATATTTCTAAGTTATTATTATTTTTATATAATAACTGAACCTTTTCTCTTAGCTCATTACAAGTTTGTTTTGAGTCTGTTAATATCAAAAACTTATGATGCGGATATAGTCTGGATAGTTTTATGGCTCTCGATAACATTATAGTTGTCTTGCCCGTACCAGATCCCCCTTTAAATAGTGTATTTCCGTATTTTATAGATATAGACTGCGTTAACTGATCACTATCTAACATAGTTGCGCTATATTTATAATCATCATTATAAAATGAAATTTTTTTAAATTTTTTATTTAAATGTACTCTATCATTTAACAAATAATATTCTGGGCAAATATCTAACATATATAAGTTCAAATCTATTTCATCATTACTCTCTACTAAGTAATCATTTATTAGTTCTTTATTATTTATAACCTCTTTAAGTTTATTTTTGTCTATAATATGATTTTCTATAAATTCTTTAAATCCATGATTATTTTCTATTTCAACATAAGGCATTATAAATATATAGTTATAATTTATTTTTTTATCTAATTGCTTCATTCTTAAACTTAACAAGTCATTTTCTTCATTCATAACTTCTAGTAACTCTTCTTCTAATATAAAGAATAAATCCTCTGTCGTATCCATAAATTTTATAAATAGAACTTTATTATCTTTTATATACAACATATCTGTATTTATTCCTTTAAAAGGAGTAACTTTAGGTATTAAATTAACACCTTCTTGTATATTATCATAAAAGATTTTTTCAATTTCTTTTATCTTCAAGGCATCTAGCTCAGAGTTAATATTTATATATCCATTCACCTGACATTCCCCCTTATTTAATAATAATTATATCATTTTACTATATAATTTACTATATTTGCTTATTTAATATAATAAATTTATTTAATTCTCATATAAATACTCATTTTTTGATGTTTTAAATAATTAATCACAAAAGGGAGAGTTTATAACTCCCCCAAGTAAATTAACTTTTATAATTTTTTTCTAACCAAAAGTTCATTTTTCTTCTTACTTCATTTTCTTTTACTTCATCAAACATTACATCTTGCGTAGTATATGTTTGTACTAAACTTGCTACATCAATTGGATATTCTAAAAAATGTCCTCTTTTATTTTCAAATCCAATACTCATTATTTCATATTTATTATCCTGTTCATTAAGTACAACACCATATTCTATTTGTTTATTTTTATCATCACTCTTAATTATTTTTACATATTGATTTTTAGCTAGTTTATTTAACATAAATTCACCCCTTCTATGGTTTTATATTTATTATTACCATTTTATCCATCTTATATTTCTACTTTATTTTATAAATCTCTACCTTTCCCTGAATCGCTTATACTTATTAGACTTTCTGGGTATGGGTTAAAAAATGTCTGATTCAGAAGATCTTCATCATTAAATCTAATCGCATATATTTTTATAGCCACTAATAAAGCGCTATGTGGTATTTTTTGATTTTCATATAATTTTAATAGTTTCTCATAGTTTTCTATTTCACTCTGACTTAATTTATCTTTATATTTTTCAAAAATAGTCTTAACTGTATTTAATTTATTTATCTTAGTTCTTTTATTACATAAAATTTCATGCACTTTATTTTTATACAAATCTATATCTATATCATTTATTTTATCTTTATTTATTATATTGGTTAATTCATTTACCATATTTTCACTATATGATTTTAATAATATTAAATTTTTATTATGAAAATCTATTATATCGTTGCTAGATTTAAGATTATTAATAGTAAATATTCTTGTCAAAAATTCATCTCTAATAACATAATTTTTTAACCTTCCCTCATCTTCTATAGGGATATTAGAATACGAATTTATAATTTTTTTTGAGAAGATTCCACTTCCATTTTTAATTATGCTATATTTACTGCCTTTAGGGTAAATTTTCACATCTTTTATACCACAAGATGGAGATTTACTTTTTAATATAAATCCATCTACATCTCCTATTTTACTTAAAAAATCTTCTGCAAACTCATTCATATGACAAGTATAATCGAGATTAGAGTTACGCTGTATTAACTTATACTCCTCATTATGTTTTTCAATTCTAATAGGATTTCTGGGGGTAGATAAACCTATTTCAGTTTCTGGGCAGACACTTTTTATATCTATATAGTCTTTTAATATAGATACAACCTTATCCTAAAATCCCTGTCCATCATATCTACATTTTTCCGAATTTAAGCATTTGCTGATAATTAGTTTAGGTTTTCTCATATTATAATATGTCACTCCATATGTTGTAATTTTGTATATATTATTTTCCTATTATTCAATTTTTATTATTCAATTTTTTCCTTCATTTTCAATTTATTATTTTATATAAAAAAAGAGAGGTATAAAACCTCTCTTTATCTACTTAGCATATTCAATTGCTCTAGTTTCTCTTATTATACTTACTTTTATTTGTCCAGGATATTCAAGTTCATCCTCAATTTTTTTAGTCATATCCCTAGCTAATAAATGGATATCTTCATCACTAACATTTTCAGGTTTAACCATTATTCTAACTTCCCTACCAGCTTGTATTGCAAACGATTTTTCTACTCCCTCATATGAATTAGTTATTTCTTCTAATTTCTCTAACCTTTTAATATAAGCTTCTAATGTTTCACGTCTAGCACCTGGTCTTGCAGCTGATATAGCATCTGCCGCAGTTACTAAAACCGCTTCTATTGTTTGTGGCTCATAATCACCATGGTGTGTACTCATCGCATGTATTACATCTTTAGATTCTTTATATCTCTTTAGTAAATCCATTCCTATTTCAACATGTGTACCTTCCATTTCATGATCTACAGATTTACCTATATCATGTAATAGACCAGCTCTTTTTGCTAATTTTACATCAGCTCCTATTTCAGCTGCCATTATACCTGCTATATGTGCAACTTCTATAGAATGTTTAAGTACATTTTGTCCATAACTAGTTCTATAATTAAGTCTACCTAATAATCTAACTAATTCTGGATGTAACCCATGTACACCTGTTTCAAATGCTGCTTGTTCCCCATACTCTTTTATTATATTCTCTACTTCTTTTTTAGACTTTTCAACCATTTCTTCAATTCTAGCTGGATGTATTCTACCATCAGCTATTAGCTTTTCAAGAGCAACTCTTGCAACTTCTCTTCTTATAGGATCAAATCCTGATAAAATTACTGCTTCAGGAGTATCGTCTATTATAAGATCTATTCCTGTTAGAGTTTCTAATGTTCTTATGTTTCTTCCCTCTCTACCTATGATTCTACCCTTCATTTCATCATTAGGTAAGTTTACTACTGTTACAGTAGTTTCTGCAACATGGTCTGCTGCACATTTTTGGATGGCATAACCTATTATTTCTCTTGATTTCTTTTCAGCTTCTTCTTTAGCTTGAGATTCTATTTCTTTTATCATTATAGACATTTCACGTCTTACTTCTCTTTCAGCATTAGTTAAAATGATTTCCTTTGCTTGCTCAGAAGTTATTCCTGAAATACTCTCTAGCTTTTTTAGTTGCTTAACTTTTATTTCTTCTACTACTTCTTCTTTTCTTGCTACATTTTTTAATTTATCACTTAAAGTAGCTTCTTTTGATTCTAAATTTTGTAACTTTCTGTCTAATACTTCTTCTTTTTGTATTACTCTCTTTTCATACTTTTGTAAGTCATTTCTTCTTTCTTTATTTTCTTTTTCTGCTTCAGTTCTCCACTTATGGATCTCTTCCTTAGCCTCTAATAGCTTTTCCTTTTGTACTGTTTCTGAGTCTCTGTTTGCTTTATCTATTATTTCTTGGGCTAAGTTTTCAGCTTGACCAATTTTCGCTTCAGATATGTTTTTTCTTACAAAATACCCAGCTATAATACCCACTACTGCACCTATTAAAATTATTGCTATAGTATCTATGACATCCACCTCCTTTGTTAATAATCCCAAAATGTCACTTTCTAAATCTTTTTTAAATCATTTTTATAATCACAAGTACAACTATGATATATAATAAAATCTCATTAAATGTTCATAATCTATCTTGTAATAGCAACAAAATACCTTTATTTTTATATTTCTAAGAATATTTTGCTATAAAATCAAATTTAGATATTTTATCTTTACTTAATTTTATAATTTTTTCTAACTCATGTCAAGTTAATAGGAGGTGTGTATTTCTTTTATTACTTTAATTTTTCTGATGTATTGTCTTCTTGCTGCGTATTTTCCTTATTTTCATCTAATTTATAGTGTTTTCTAACCTTTTCATCTATTTCACTTATTAAATCAGGATTATCTGTTAAGAACTTTTTAACATTCTCTCTACCTTGCCCAAGCTTTGTTTCATTATAACTGTACCAAGCTCCTGATTTTTTAACTATATCTATATCGGCTGCTATATCTAGTAAATCTCCAACCTTAGATATTCCTTCTCCATACATTATGTCAAATTCAGCTTGCTTAAATGGTGGAGCAACTTTATTTTTTACTACCTTAACTCTTGTTCTACTTCCAATTACTTTATCACCTTGCTTTATAGAATCTATTCTTCTAACATCAAGTCTTACAGACGAGTAGAATTTAAGTGCACGTCCACCAGTTGTTGTTTCTGGATTACCGAACATTATACCAACTTTTTCTCTCAATTGATTTATAAATATAGCTACACAGTTTGACTTTTTGATAGATCCAGTTAATTTTCTTAATGCTTGAGACATAAGTCTAGCTTGAAGACCAACATGGCTATCTCCCATATCGCCTTCTATTTCAGCTCTTGGAACAAGTGCTGCAACTGAGTCTACTACTATTATATCTATAGCACCACTTCTTATAAGTGCTTCAGCTATTTCTAAAGCCTGTTCTCCTGTATCCGGTTGAGATATTATTAAGTTATCTATATCTACGCCTAATGCTTTTGCATATACTGGGTCAAGTGCATGTTCTGCATCTATGAACGCGGCTATCCCACCTTGTTTTTGGGCTTCCGCTACAGTATGTAGGGCAACTGTTGTTTTCCCTGAAGACTCTGGTCCATAAACTTCTACTATTCTACCTTTTGGAAGGCCGCCTATTCCAACTGCTATATCTAATCCTATAGATCCTGTTGGTATAACATCTATTGCCATAGATGTAGCTTCTCCTAATTTCATTACTGATCCCTTACCGAAATCTTTTTCAATTTGTCCTAGCGCCTGATTAAGCGCTTTTAGTTTATCTTGTTCTATACTCATATTTATCCATCCCTTCATCTATATCAATTCCAAACATCTGTTCTATGTCTATATATTCAATTATATCTTATATTTTTAGTTCCGTCAATTCTTAAAATATTTTATATTTACTTTTTCACTTATAACTTTATTTATTGTTACCTACTTAAAGCCATCGCATTGTAAGTAAAATCTTACCACATTAACTTTATTTATAAACCTTTATTTATATTTTTATACAATCTTTTAAATTATAATTATTATTTATGCAATATATTAGCATGAATAATGACTTTTATAGTTTATCTAAAATAAGTAATTTTGATAATTTTATAAATCCTTAGCATATAAAAAGCAGCAAAGATATTTTTCATCATCCTAGCTGCTTTTTAATTATTTACTATTCATAAATAAATTTTTATTTTTATATAAGTATTCCCATCCAGAATATAGCGTAAGTAATGTAGCTATTAAAATAGATATATCACCTATCATCATTAATATAGAGTTTCTAAACTGCGCTCCTAATAATAATACTATTATAGCTAACATTTGAGTTATTGTTTTCAATTTTCCTCCACCACTAGCTGCTATTACTTTTCCTTCTGCTGCTGCTATCGCTCTTAATATACTTACTGTAAGTTCTCTAGCTACTATTATTATAACCATCCAACTTGATACAAGACTCATTTCTATCATGCATGTAAGTGCTGATATAACTAATAATTTATCTGCTAATGGATCCATGAATTTTCCAAAATCGGTTACTAGATTATATTTTCTAGCTATATGTCCATCCATAGCATCTGTTATTGATGCTACTACAAAAATTATACAAGCTATTAAAAACTTATTTGGTACGTTTAGTAACATTACTACTATAAATACTGGTATTAAAAATATCCTAAATAAAGTTAATTTATTAGGCAAGTTCATCTACTACATCCCCCATTAAATCATACTCTAATGCATTATTTATTTTTACAGTTACAAAGTCCCCTGCATTAAGCTGATTTTTAGATTTTACATATACTATACTATCTATTTCTTCTGCATCTCCTTGTGTTCTTCCTGTATACACATTATCTTCTATTTGTTCTTCTATTAATACTTCATATACATTTCCAACTTTATTGGCATTAAGTTCTTCAGATATACTTTGTTGTACTAACATTAAAGCATCTCTTCTTTCTACCTTTGCTTCTTCTTGTAAATGATTTGGTAATTTATCAGCTGCTGTATCTTCTTCTCTTGAATATGCAAATGCTCCTAATCTATCAAATTTAACTTTTTTTGCAAATTCTACGACTTCTTTAAAATCTTCTTCAGTTTCACCTGGGAATCCTACTATTATAGTAGTTCTAATTGTTGCATCAGGTATATACTTTCTTATCATTTCTATTTTTGACAATATGTCTTCTTTAGTTGTTCTTCTATTCATTAATTTTAATATTCTATTGCTTGCATGTTGTATAGGCATATCGAAGTAGTTACATATATTATCATATTTTTTTATAACCTTTACTAATTCTTCAGTTATTGATTCTGGGTATGAATACATTATTCTTATCCATTTTAATCCTTCTATATTTGCAAGTTCTTCTAATAATTCAGGTAACATTTCTTTACCATATAAGTCACAACCATATTTAGTTGTATCTTGTGCTATAACTACAACTTCTTTAACCCCTCTAGTCGCTAAGTCTCTAGCTTCTTTTATTATATCTTCCATTTTTCTACTTCTATACTTTCCTCTTAATTTAGGGATTATACAGTAAGTACAATGATTGTCACATCCTTCTCCTATTTTTAAGTAAGCCATGTGACTTGGAGTTGATATATATCTTGGAAGTTCTTCATTATAAGCAAATTCTATGTCATTAAGACTTACTATATGCTTTTCTTCTTTTAATCCATTTATTATATCATCTATATTTTGGTAACTTCCTGTTCCAACTATCGCGTCTATTTCTGGTATTTCGGCTTTTAATTCTTCAGCATATCTTTGTGCTAAGCACCCTGTAACTATAAGTATCTTTAAGTTTCCAGTAGTTTTATACTCTGCAAGGTCTAAGATAGTATCTATAGATTCTTGCTTTGCAGATTCAATAAACCCACATGTATTTACTATTATTATATCAGCTTCTGAAAATTCTCCAACTAATTTATATCCTTTTTTGTTTAATATACCCATCATTATCTCTGCATCTACCAGGTTTTTAGAACATCCTAGTGATTCTAGTGCTATTTTTAACATTATATTGCTCCTTCCGTTGCTGCCTTATGGAATTTTATAGCTTCATCTAAAGCTTTATCCATATTATCAAAATTTATAACTTTATTGTAAGTATATTTTTCTACAGAATGCATATATAAAGGATCATAATATTCTACTAAATATTTTTCTACTAATCCCTCATATTTTCCTTCTTCTAATAGATTTATATACTCATCTACTTTCTTATGTCCAAGTCTTTTTCTAAACTTACTTATACAATCTTTTAAAACATTTATATTTTTTTTATCTTTATCATATATATAATCTCTACAAAGTCTATTCACTCTATTTTCTAAACTACATTCTAAAAGTAAGTGGTATCCTTCTCTTACTATACCTTCATAAATTTCATTAGGTATGCATACATGTCCTACTCTTTTACTTTCACTTTCTATAAACAAAGCATCAGTTTTTGAGAAGAATAACTCCTCAAATATATTTGTTTCAAATCTTTTTTGAGTAGGTGGCTTTTCATCAAATGTTATAAATCCAAATGTAGAACCACTATTTTTAGCTATACCTTCTAAATCTATATTATCCACATTTTTTTCTTCTAACATTTTTAGTAAGTCTGTTTTTCCTACTCCTGTAAGACCATGAACTACTATAAACTTTTTAGTATCCATTATAGTTTCTAAATAATCTAATACAAAGTTTCTATACGCCTTATATCCACCTTCAAGTTGATATACATTTACACCCAATGTTGATAATAAGTTAACTATAGAACCACTTCTCATTCCACCTCTAGCACAATATACCACTATATTTTCATACTCGCTAGCTAATCTTGTTGTTTGAAGGTATATATCTTTTAATTTATATGCTACGTAATCAAATCCCTTTTGGATTGCTTCGTGTTTACCTTGCATTTTATATATAGTTCCAACTTCATTATGCTCGTTATCTTTAAATAAAGGCATATTAAATGCATTTAATATGCTATCTTCATTATATTCTGATTCTGTTCTTACATCTATAAATATTGTATTTTCAAGCTCAAGTGCGTCTTTAACTTTTATTATTTTCAATTTTATTCACCTTCTAAATTTTGTAAGTCTTGTTTACTCATTAAAACTTTTCTTGGCTTACTTCCTTCACTTTGCCCAACAATTCCTCTTTCTTCCATAGAGTCTATAAGTCTTGCTGCTCTATTAAATCCTATTTTGAACTTTCTTTGTAACATTGATGCAGACCCTTGTCCACTTTCAACCACAAATTCTATAGCCTCACTTAAAAGATCGTCTTCATCACTAGATTTAGATATTGAAGTTTTAGATATAGTTTCCATTATATTATCTTCATATTTTACTTCTTCTTTAATTTGACTTTTTACAAAATCTATAACTTTTTCTGATTCACCTTCAGATATAAACGCACCTTGAAGTCTTACAGGCTTAGCTGCACCTAATGGATAAAATAACATATCGCCTTTTCCTAGTAACTTTTCTGCACCACCCATATCAAGGATTGTTCTAGAGTCTGTTTGTGATGAAACAGCAAATGCTATTCTTGATGGTATATTAGCTTTTATAACTCCCGTTATAACGTCAACAGAAGGTCTTTGAGTGGCTACTATTAAGTGCATTCCTGCTGCTCTTGCCATTTGTGCTAATCTACATATATAATCCTCTACATCATTTGCACTTGCCATCATTAAGTCTGCAAGTTCATCTATTATTATTACTATTTTAGGAAGTTTCTCCTCGGATTTTTCATTATAGCTACTTATATCTTTTACTTGCGTATCTGCAAATAATTTATATCTTCTATTCATTTCAACTACAGCCCAATTAAGTGCATTAGCTGCTTTTTTAGGATCTGTAACTACTGGTATTAATAAATGTGGTATTCCATTATAACTTGCAAGTTCAACAACCTTTGGGTCTATAAGTAGTAATTTAACTTCATCCGGCTTAGCTTTGTATAATATACTACTTATTAATGTATTTACACAAACACTTTTTCCTGAACCTGTTGATCCCGCTATAAGTAAGTGTGGCATTTTTCCTATATCACCTATTACAGTTTTTCCACTTATGTCTTTACCGAGTGCCATTGCAAGTGGAGAATCAAACTTTTTAAATTCATCACTTTCCAATACTTCTCGAACAGTAACCATTTGTGCATTTTCATTTGGAACCTCTATGCCTATAGCACTTTTACCTGGTATTGGTGCTTCTATTCTTATGCTTTTAGCCGCTAAACTTAAAGCTATATCGTCTGTTAAGTTTACTATTTTACTAACCTTAACCCCTGGGCTTGGTTGTATTTCATATCTTGTTATAGTAGGTCCTACTGTAACTTGATTAACCTTAGCTTCAACTCCAAAATCTGCTAATGTCTTTTCTAATAGTGATGCATTTTTTAATACTTTCTTCTTACCATTTTCATCAGATTTTTTATCTATTTTATTTAAAAGTTCAACATTAGGTTTTTTATAATTTTCATAACTTGCTTCTGGTTTTATATTTATTGGTTCAGTTTTTTGTTCATCATATGTTTTAGATGTTTTAACTGACTTCTCTTTAACATCTTCATATTCTTCTTTATTAAAATTTTGAAGCTCTTTTAATACATCTAACTCTGACATACTTTGAGTTCCTTCTAATATTTCTAAGTACTCATCTTCTGCTTTGTTAAATCCTACTATTTTTATAGTTTTATCATCTACTTCGTCTATTCCATCATCCAAGTCTAATACAGGTTCTTGAGTTTGATTTTTTTTATTTTTAGACATGAAACTTTTAAATAATCCTTTTTTATCAATCATAGTAGTTTCATCTACTTCGTCAGTCATCATATCTAAAGCAGATTTTTTCATATTAGAAACTTTATCTTTTAAATTAAGGTTTCCATTTTTAGCACTGTTTGACTTTGCCTTTATATTTAATATTAAATCTTTTAAAGATATGTTAAATGTAAACATTACTACTATTATAAGAGCAAATATGCTTATCATCCATCCACCAGTTATACCAAACATCTTACTTATGTAATATGTTATAGTCGTAGCTATTAAACCGCATCCTTGCCCATCAACGCCCATTTCCATTACAGGCTTTAGCATCTCAGGATTTAATGGACTATCCACCGGTAGACTTCTTGAATTTAATAATCCATAAAATACAAATATAAATAAGATTGCCACATAATAAACTTTAGTGTTTTTTAATCTATATATATATTCATTTCCTTCAAAGAATCCAAGTATACCTGTTGCAATAACTATAAATGGGATAACAATTGAAAGCGATCCAAATAATCCTTTAAAAAGTGTTTGCATCACACTTCCTATTAATCCCATAGAGTTTGAGTTTAAACTATATAATAAAAATATACCTACAAATATTATTACTAAGTTGTGATACTCTGCATTAAAGCTTAATTTATCATCTTTCTTTTTGCTTTTTTTCTTTTTAGCCACCCATCTCACCTCTCACTTTTAATTCAACTAACCTAATCACAGCAAAAAGTGTTAATGCCTTAACACTAACACTTTTGCTATATTATTTAATTATATCATATAATATATTATTTAAACAAATCTTATTTATTATCTTTAGAATCCTCACTATTTTCTTCTGATTCTCTTATTAATTCTTTTAACTTATTTAAGGCTTCTTTAAGTCCTCCTACTTCATTTATAAGGCCACACTCTACAGCTTCTTTGCCTATAAGCACACTACCTACATCGCTTACAAGTTCATCCTTAGAATGCATAATTTTGGCTAGTTCTTCTCTTTCTATATCGGACGTTCTAATTATAAACTGAACTATTCTTTCTTGCATTTTTTTGAAATACTCAAAAGTTTCATTTACTCCTATTACTAATCCATTAGTTCTAATAGGATGAACTATCATAGTTGCAGTTGGTGCTATAAATGAATAGTCTCCAGCTGTTGCAAGAGGTACTCCTATACTATGACTTCCTCCTAAAACAAGTGTAACTACTTTTTTAGAGATACTATTTAAAAGTTCCGCTATAGCTAGACCTGCTTCCACATCTCCACCTACTGTATTTAGTATAACTAGCACACCTTTTGTTTCTGGGCTTTCTTCTACTGAATAAAGCATCGGTATTATGTGCTCATACTTAGTTGCCTTTTTTTGTGGATTTCCCATAAAGTGACCTTCAATTTCGCCTATTATAGTTATACATTGTATATCTTTTTTAGGCTGAGGAGGAATGCTAGGAACTCCCATTTGTTTTATATTTTGTATTTCTTCAGTTTCATTTTCCGGATCTTCTTCTGATTGATTCTTAACAGATTTGCTTTTAGCTTCTTGTTTTTTAAACTCTATGTGACTATTAAAGTTAATATTATCTTCATAATATCTCATATGTAATACTCCTCTCAAAATCTACTTTCAAATTATTCTTTCCAAATATATTTAAAAAATTCACTTTGTAGCATTGCTTTCATGCTCATCTACAATTTTTCAAGTATATTTAATTGTATATATTTTAAGAAGGTATTACCTTTAATTTTTATTTTAGATAAAATTCATCATGAATTGCGTGTACAGTTTTTGACATGTCCTCTTTATTTACTAAACATGATATAGTCATGCTTGAATCTGATGTTTGAAGTAGTGATATTTTTGATTTTGATAATGCTCTTACTATTTTCGCCATAACCCCTGGTGTTCCACTTATTTGAGCACCTATTAAAGTTACCTTTGCACAGTTTTTATTTATTTCATACTGTACTTTAAACATTTTCAATATATTTTC
The DNA here is from genome assembly GCF_035470145.1 of Romboutsia sp. Taxonomy (GTDB): domain Bacteria; phylum Bacillota; class Clostridia; order Peptostreptococcales; family Peptostreptococcaceae; genus Romboutsia_D. The sequence continues at coordinate 24,251 of NZ_DATIRC010000103.1, read as the reverse complement.
TAACACTTCTATTGATTCTTCTTCTATAACAAAAATCTTTTCTTCTATGAAGAAGTTTATCATATCTATACTTATATCGTTTTTTTCTATTTCATTTAATACTTGAGTAAAAACTTCTTCACTCGTTTTGATTTTAACTTGTGCAATCTTATCTTTATGAGCAACTGCTGTCATAAGCTTATCTCCTTGCTCATACTCTATAATTTCATTTTTGCACTCTAAACAAATTTTTGTTCCTTCAAAGGTTGGGTTTAAGGTATTTTTTATAGCTAAAGTTATATTTCCGCTTTTAGCTAATTGAACTGCCCTTGGATGAATAACCTTTGCTCCTTTGTCTGCCATTTGAAATACTTCTTCATAGTCTATACATTTCAAAACTTTAGCTTCTGGTTCTACTCTTGGGTCTGCTGTCATTATCCCATCTACATCTGTATATATCTCAACAATATTACTTCCTAAAGCTTTTCCTATTGCCACTGCAGAAGTATCACTTCCACCTCTTCCTAATGTAGTTATTTCTCCATCTTCTGTAGCTCCTTGAAACCCTGCTATTACGACCACTTTTTTATTTTCTAATTCCATTTGAATTCTATTTGGATTTATATCTATTATTTTTGCATTAGAATAATCTCTTGTAGTAATTATTCCCGCTTGATAACCTGTTAAAAATACCGCCTCTATATTTCTTGTTCTTAGCATATTAACAAGTATTGTTCCTGATATTATTTCTCCACAACTCATTATAATATCTAATTCTCTTCTTTGAGGCTCTTCATTTATTTTGCTACATAAACTTATTAAAGTATCTGTAGCATATGGAGCCCCTTTTCTTCCCATGGCCGATACTACTACTACTAATCCTAAATTTTCATTTTCTTCTTTATATGATTTTATTATTTTACAAACTTCATTCATTTTATCATATGATTCTACTGATGTACCGCCAAATTTTTGAACTAAAATATCCATATTTACCCCCTAGTACACACCATCATATTCTATTATTATCATATCATTCCCTATTTTCCTTATACTTCTCCATGGTACCTCAAGTACTGACTTGTCTTTTCTAATACCAAAAAATCCTCTTTCTCTTGGTATTAATAACGCTAGTATGTCTCCTGTAGTTTCATCTAATATAAGGTCACATTCCCCAACTACCCCTAGTCTTTCTCCTGTAACTAAGTTAACTATTTCTTTACCTGCTATTTCAGATAAATTCATTTTTATCCCCCCAATAGTTATTATCTTATAATTTAATTTCTTCTACGTCTCTACCTACTATACACACGCCTAGTTTATCCAAATTGAATATTTTATCTATAACACTTTCTATTGTTTTTTTATCTACGTTATCTATACAGTTAAGTATATCATCTGTAGTTTTAACTTTTTTGTTTAAAAGCATTGCTTTACCTATAGACATCATTCTGCTACTCGTACTTTCTAGCCCTAATATATAACTTCCTTTTAATTGTTCTTTTGTTTCTTTTATTTCTTTGTCTGTAAGATAATTTTCTCTTAAGTTTTTAATTTCTTCTAATACTAAATTATATACTTCTTCTAGATTTTCGTTACTCATACTTGCAAATATTCCTAATTCTCCACATTTTCTATATAAGCTTTGAGATGAATATATTGAGTATACTAAACTTTCCTCTTCTCTTATTTTTTGGAATAATCTAGAGCTTATGCTGCCTCCAAATACAGTATTTACAATAGCTAACGCATAAACTTCTTCACTATTTTCAACTGGAATTGCTTCTAAGCTTATGGCTAAGTTTATTTGTTCTATATCTTTATTTTTAGTTATAAAACAGTTTTTAAACTCTGCTTTTTTAAATTCGATTTCAACTTTTTTTCTTTTCCATACTTTGAATTTTTCTTCTATTTTTTTAACCATTTCTTCAAAATTAAAATTACCAGATATAGATATTACAGAATTATTAGGAATATAATAGTTTTTAAAATACTTTAATATTTCTTCTTGATTTATATCGTATAGTGATTTTGTTGTACCTATTATGTTCATTCCTAGTCCGTCACCTGCATATATATTCTCTGTCAACAAATCATAAGCTAAATCTTCTGGTGAATCTTCATACATTTTTAATTCTTCAAGTATAACTAATCTTTCTTTATCTATATCAGTTTTATCAAATAAAGGATTTAAAATCATATCACTTAGTATATCTATACCTATATCTATATGAGAATCTAATAATTTAACATAATAGCATGTACATTCTTTACTTGTAAATGCATTTATTTGACCACCTAAATTATCTATTTCATTTGCTATTTGTTTAGAAGTTCTATTTTTAGTTCCTTTAAATAGCATATGTTCTATAAAATGAGATATCCCACTCACCTTTTCATTTTCTATTCTTGATCCTGCATTTATCCATACTCCTAGTGCTATAGACTTTAAGTACGGTATCTCTTCCCCTATTATAGTAAGACCATTATCTAATACATGTGTTTTGTACATACTAAACCTCCATTCATATTGTCTTTATTTTATATTTTGCTGCATCTATATTGACTTATAATCTATTCTTTATATATACATGTATTAAATTATAAGTTACAACGTTCATTTATTCAACTATTACTATTTTTCATGCCACATGAGCCAAGTGAATTTTAGAATATATCACTTAATTTTCCTGGTTTTAATCCTTTATCTCTAATTATTTGAATAATATCATCTACGCACTGTGTTGTTGCTTTTGTTGGATGCATTAATACTATACTATTATCTTGAATATCTTTATTTTTAACTCTTTCTATTATTACTTCTGGTTCTTCTCTATATTTCCAGTCAATTGTATCAACATCCCATTTTATACATGTATACCCTAGTTCCTTTGCTGCCTTCATTGTCCCTTCTCCAAAAGAACCTGATGGAGCTTGGAAAAATTTCGTTGATTCTTTTATTATATCTTCTATTATTTTTTTAGATGTCTGTATTTGCTCTAAGTTTTCTTCGTAGGGTAACTTAGCATAATCTAAATGTCTATGTCCATGATTACCTATTTCATGTCCTTGTCCCTTAATTTTAAGTAGTAATTCTGGATTTTTTTCTGCCCATCTTCCAGTTACATTGAACGTAATTTTTACATCTTCTTTTTCTAATACTTCAAGTATTCCTTCTACATATTCATTTTCCCAACCTAGATCTACGTTGCATGTTAATGCAACGTATCCACTTTTCACTTTAGTCCCTTGGTAGTATGGTACATCTGCTGAATCAAATAAATTAAATGTTGTTTCACTCTTACTTTGTTTTAACATAAACAAAATTCCTATTATTGCTAAAATAGCTACTAGCACCAATATAATAACTTTCTTTAATTTTTTTTTATTAGCTACCATCATTATCATTAAGTATTCCTCCTAAAATTACCTTCGTTCATGCTAAAGAATTATAAATTCAAATTATTTACTTTAACATGTACAAATTATTTCTTTATATATACTATTAGCTTGTTTATATATTTATGACTTAAAAAAAAGAAGCTTTCTATTTTAGAAAGCTTCTTTATATACTATTTATCTTCTTTTTTCTCTATTCTTTCTGGCTTTGGTAAAAGTACTTTTCTAGATAAGTTTACTCTTCCTTTTTCATCTATTTCAGTCACTTTTACTTCTACTTCATCTCCTATGTTTAATACATCTTCTACCTTAGCAACTCTTTCGTGTGCTATGTGAGATATGTGAAGTAATCCTTCTTTTCCTGGAAGTATTTCAACAAATGCACCAAAGTTCATTATTCTACTAACTTTACCTTTATACGTTTGACCCACTTCCGCTTCAGCAACTATGTCATTTATACGTTTTTGAGCAAGTGCTATCATTTCTGGGTCTATTCCACCTATAAATACTTCTCCATCTTGTTCTATATCTATCTTAACTCCAGTTTCATCGATTATCTTTGTTATAACTTTTCCACCTGGTCCTATAACATCTCTTATCTTATCTGGGTTTATTCTCATTGTTACTATCTTAGGAGCATACTTTGATAACTCTGGCTTAGGAGCTGATATTGTTTTTCTCATTTCATTTAATATGTGTATTCTACCAACTTTAGCTTGAGTTAAAGCATCTCTTAAGACTTGTTCATCTATACCAGCTATTTTTATATCCATTTGTATAGCAGTTATACCTTTTTCAGTTCCTGCAACTTTAAAGTCCATATCTCCTAAGTGATCTTCCATACCTTGTATATCAGATAATACTGCAACTTTGTCATCATGCTTTATAAGCCCCATTGCTATACCTGCTACCATGTCCTTTAAAGGTACACCAGCATCTAAAAGTGATAATGTAGAACCACATACACTACCTTGAGATGTTGACCCATTAGAGCTTAATACTTCAGATACAACCCTTATTGCATATGGGAACTCTTCTTTAGAAGGTATTACAGGAAGTAACGCTCTTTCAGCAAGTGCTCCATGCCCTATTTCTCTTCTTCCTGGTCCTCTTGATGGTCTAGCTTCTCCAACACTGTATGCTGGGAAGTTATAGTGATGCATATATCTCTTACTTTCTTCTTCATCTAACCCATCTAATATTTGAACATCTCCTAAAGCTCCTAGTGTAGCTATAGACATAACTTGAGTTTGTCCTCTTGTGAATAATCCCGAACCATGAGTTCTAGGTATGAATCCATTGTCACACCATATTGGTCTTATTTCATCTGGACGTCTATTGTCTGGTCTTATATTTTCATGTACTATAAGCTTTCTAACTTCTTCTTTTATTATTGCATGTAATGTATCTTCTATATCTGAACCGAATTCTTCTACTATTTCTTCAAAATGAGTAAAAGTAGCTTCTTTTACTGCATCCATTTTTTCCATTCTTTCAAGTTTTTCTATAGTTTTTACAGCGTCTCTCATATCAGCTGTTGCAAATTCACGAACTGCTTTTTCAACTTCTTCATCAGCTTTGTGTAAAACAACTTCCATTTTTTCTTTTCCAACTGATGCAACTATTTCTTCTATGAATGTTACAACTTTTTTAATCTCTTCATGAGCAAATAATATAGCTTCAAGCATTAAGTTATCTGGTATTTCATCTCCACCTGCTTCAACCATCATTATAGCATCTTTAGTTCCTGATACTACAAGGTGCATAGAACTCTTTTCTCTTTGCTCTGCTGTTGGGTTAACTACAAATGCTCCATCAACAAGTCCTACTAAAACAGAACCTGTTGGTCCATTAAATGGTATTTCAGATATTGATAGCGCAATTGAAGAACCTATCATAGCAACTATATCAGGAGTACAGTCTTGATCTACTGATAATACAGTCGCAACTACTTGTACATCATTTCTAAATCCTTTTGGAAATAATGGTCTTATTGGTCTATCTATAAGTCTAGAAGTAAGTACTGCCTTTTCAGAAGGCTTTCCTTCTCTCTTTAAAAATCCACCTGGTATTTTACCAACTGAATATAATTTTTCTTCATAATCAACACTTAGAGGGAAGAAATCTATTCCGTCTCTTGGCTTTGCTGATTTTGATACGTTTACCATAACCATAGTTTCCCCGTATCTAAGTATTGCACTTCCGCTAGCTAATTCAGCTATTTTTCCTATTTCAACAGAAAATTCTCTTCCTGCTAAATCCATCGTAAATATTTTATGTTCAAACATTAATGCTTGCCTCCTCTGTTTTAAAACCGCGTTTATCATCCTATGTACTATATTATCAAAAATAGTATAAATTAACAACATAAAAGTAATATACTACCTTATATTGATAATTTTTCAAATACATAAGAAACAGTAATACCTCTTTTGTTTTACTTATTATTTACTTATTTATATAAATTTAGTCATATCTAATTTGAACAACTAATAGATAAAATGTCTGGACCTGTACGAGAACAAATATAAGCTTCTCCTTATATTATACCAATCAATTTTACTTTTATATTTAAAATTATTATCTAATTTCACTAAATATAAACATAATTTTAGGATATACAAAAAAGAGAAGACATATGTCTTCTCTCTTATAATAAAGTTAATTATTATTTTCTTAATCCTAACTTAGCTATTAACGCTCTGTATCCTTCTAAGTCTCTATCTTTTAAGTAAGCTAATAAATTTCTTCTTCTACCAACCATCTTTAATAATCCTCTTCTTGAGTGGTGGTCTTTCTTGTGAGTCTTTAAGTGACCGTTTAATTCGTTTATTCTAGCTGTTAATAAAGCTATTTGTACTTCTGGAGAACCAGTATCTCCTTCAGATCTTCCGAATTCTTTTATTATTTCTGCTTTGTTCATCATCATTGTGATTTACCTCCATATTTTAAAAATCGCCTATTACTAAGCATTGATTGGAGTAATCTAATGCTGAGTAATGGTTTGTTTACTTGACTATTTTATCATATATTCTATTGTTTTGCAAATATACTTTTTAAATACATGGTTAGTATCTTTTTCTAGTTGACTCTTCAATTCATCTAAAGATGAAAACTTCTTTTCATCTCTTATTCTTTCTAAAAACTCAACCTTTATAACTTTTCCATATATGTCTTCATTAAATTCTAAAATATTTGTTTCGATAGATAATTTTTCTCCATTTACAGTTGGATTATACCCTATATTAGTTGCTCCATAATACATTTTATCTTCAATATGCACTTTTGTAGCATATATTCCATTTTTAGGTATAATCATATCTTTATCTACCTCTATATTAGCTGTTGGAAATCCAATTGTTCTTCCAAGTTTTTTAGAATGTATAACGATCCCTTCTATTTCATAGTTATACCCTAAATAGTTTTTCACATCACACACACTTCCCTGAGTCACTAGACTTCTAATGTATGTACTACTGACTCTCATCCCATTTATTTTTATAGGTTTTACTACGTCTAATTTGTATTTATATTTATGTGATAATATTTTTAGTAAATCCGTGTTTCCCTCTTTATTTCTAGCAAAGGTAAAATCATATCCCACTATGATTTTTTCTACACCTAACTTATTAACTAAAATATCTTCAACAAATTCTTGTGGCGATATTTTAGTCATATACTCATCAAAAGGTATACTTACTATTAAATCAATCCCTAAGTTTTTTAATCTATTTATTTTTTCTTCATTGCTAATAATATTTTTTATAGAGTTAGGAACAAAATAATTTCCAGGATGATTTTCAAAAGTAAATGCTACACTTTTGATATTATTTTTCATTCCATATTCTACTGCTTTTTTTATAAGTACTTGATGTCCTTTATGAAGACCATCAAAATTTCCAATTGTGATAACACTCATATTTATGTTGTCTATTTCATTTATAGATTTTATAGTAGCCATAATGATTCCCCACTAAAATTTAATTTTCTCATTTTATACTATAAATAGTTTATCACTTTTTACACTCACAATGTTATCTTTTTTTGATAATTTTCCAACTCCTAAAAATTGTGTTTGACTATATACTCTTACAAATTCATCACTTTCATCAAAGCTTTTTTCTAAGAATCTTCTTTCGTCTATTGCACCACCATTTATATAATACTTTTCAGCATTTGGGTGTATTACTATATGTTTAAAATTAGATAATACATAATCTATATCATATAAATATTTATCTAATGTATTATTTTCTTTAAATTCTTTTAATTCTTCTAATGTTATACCATTTTCTAAATTAAACTTGCCTGATGCTGTTCTAAGTAAGAAAGACATATGCCCTCCGCATCCTAATTCTTTTCCTACATCATAACAAATACTCCTTACATATGTTCCTTTAGAACATGTAACATAAAACATTATTTTATTTTCATTTATACTTAGTATATCAAGCTTTTTTATGTGTACTGGTCTAGTTTTTAGATTTATTTCATTAGCTCTTCCACTTCTAACTAAATCACACATTCTTTTTCCATTTACTTTTAATGCTGAATACATAGGTGGTAACTGTTCTATATGTCCTCTTTGAGAGTCAAATACTTTTTCTATTTGATCTTTTGTGAAACTAAAGTTGTCTATTCTTTCTAATATTTCACCTGAAGAGTCGTAAGTATCTGTAGTTATACCGAGAGTTAATTCACATATATATGATTTATCTTTATTAAGTATAAGTTCACTTACTTTAGTTGCTTTTCCTATACATATAGGTAATACCCCTGACGCATCTGGGTCAAGGGTACCTGTATGTCCAACTTTTTTTATATTTAAGGTTTTTCTTACAGCACTTACAACATCATGAGATGTCATTCCTGTAGGTTTTATTATATTTACAATTTTATTCATCTTTTATCACCTTAGATTGTTTTTGATACAGCCTCTAATATCTGTTTTTTAGCATTTTCAACACTATCATAAATAGTGCATCCCGCTGCTCTTACATGACCTCCACCATTAAAGCTTTGAGCTATAATGCTTACATCCACATAATTCTTTGATCTTAAGCTTACCTTTATTTCATTTTCTTTTTTTTCTTTTAGAAGAATTCCAACTTCTACACCCTCTATATCTCTTGTATATGAAGTTATTCCGTCCACATCGTTAAAACTTATAGCATTTCTTTTTAGCATTTCTTTAGTTACCATTATGCTAGCAATTTTACCATCAACTATATCTAATGTATTTAAAGCTTCTCCTAATAATTTATAATAATTGTATGAATTACTTTGGAATACTTTTTGGATTATAGTGTCTCGTTTTGCACCTTTTAATAATAATTCCTTTGCCATTTCAAGGCTACTTGCATGAGTACTTGAATATGCAAAATTACCAGTGTCAGTTACTAATCCAGTATAAAGTGCTGTAGCTGTAATTTCATCTATAAGGTCTATATTTTGAGTTTCATTAAATCTAACTAATAAATTATATACTAACTCACAAGTAGATGATGCATTTATATCGATATAGTTAAAATCTCCATAAGAATCATTACTTGCATGATGATCTATACACACTATTTTCTTTGCATTATCTATTAGTTCATCACTTAAACATATTCTGTTTTTGTCTCCACAGTCAAGAGCTATTATGCTATAATCCTTTAAATTAACTTCACTAGATTTTAAGATATTTATATCTTTTACTAAGAATTTTAAATTTTGAGGTGGATTATCATCTAATACATAGTAAACGTTTTTTTCTAATTTCTTTAAACTATAATATATTCCAAGAGTTGAACCTATATTATCACCATCAGGACTAATATGAGAAGTAACGATATAATCGTTACTTCCCTTTAAATATTTGATAATATTGTCTATATTATTCATCAAAGCTTTCCTCTTCATTAGAAGATGTTTCTTTCTTATTTTCGTTAACTTTTCTTATTAAATCAGACATATACATTCCTTTTTTAATAGAATCATCAACTTTAAATATTATTTGAGGAGTATGTCTAAGCTTTACGTTTCTACTTACTTCTCTTCTTATATAGTTTACTGCACTTTTTAGTCCTGTTAATGTAGATTCTTCATCTCCACCTAATATACTTACATATACATATGCATAGCTTAAATCATTTGTAACTTCAACATCAGTTACGCTTACCATAGATGTTATTCTAGGGTCTTTTATTCCACTTATAAGCATTGTACTTACAACTTTTCTTATTTCTTCAGCTATTCTTCTTGTTCTGTTATATGATGCCATTAATTATCGACCTCTTTTATTTCTATTTTAGTTTTCTTTCTACTTCCTTAGTTATATAACCTTCAACTATATCGCCTTCTTTTAAGTCATTATAGTTTACGAAAGTCATACCACATTCGTATCCTGTGTTAACTTCTTTAACATCATCTTTGAATCTTCTAAGTGCAGCTAATTGACCTTCATGAATTATTATTCCATCTCTAACTATTCTTACTTTAGATCCTCTGAATATCTTACCAGTAGTTACATAACATCCTGCTATTGTACCTACTCCAGATAATTTAAATAATTCTCTTACTTCAGCTTTTCCTGTATCTTCATCTCTATACTCAGGATCTAACATACCTGTCATAGCAGCTTGAACATCTTCTATAGCTTTGTATATTATAGTGTAGCTTCTTACATCTACATTTTCCTTTTGTCCTAACATTTCAGCACCAGGAACTGGTCTTACGTTAAATCCGATTATTATTGCATTAGATGCAGCAGCAAGCATAACGTCAGATTCAGTTATAGCTCCAACTCCACCATGTATCACTCTAACAGCAACTTCATCATTTGATAGTTTTTCTAAAGATTGCTTAACAGCTTGAACAGAACCTTGTACATCTGCTTTTATAACTATGTTAAGTTCTTTAACATCAACTTCATTCATTTGACTGAAGAAATCATCAAGTGACATTCTTTGATTAGATTTTAACATCTCTTCTCTAGCTATCTCTTGTCTCTTTTGAGCTACACTTCTAGCTATTTTATCAGTTGGAACTGATACGAATTGATCTCCACCTTGCGGAACTTCAGATAAACCTAATATTTCTACTGCTGTAGAAGGTCCTGCAGTCTTAACTCTTTTTCCTTTAGAGTTTATCATTGCTCTTACTTTACCACATGCAACACCTGCAACTATTGGATCTCCAACTTTAAGTGTTCCACCTTGAACTAAAACTGTAGCAACTGGACCTCTACCTTTATCAAGTTCTGCTTCTATAACAGTACCAACAGCTCTTTTATTAGGGTTAGCTTTTAATTCTTCCATTTCAGCAACTAAAAGTACCATTTCAAGTAAAGTATCTATACCTTCTCTTTTTAGTGCTGATACTGGAACTGATATAACTTCTCCACCCCAGTCTTCAACTAATAATCCTTGGTCAGCTAATTCTTGCTTAACCTTATCAGGGTTCGCTCCCGGCTTATCTATTTTGTTTATAGCAACTATCAAAGGTACACCTGCAGCCTTAGCATGGTTTATAGCTTCTACAGTTTGAGGCATTATACCGTCATCTGCAGCAACAACTAATATTGCCATATCTGTAACTTGTGCTCCTCTAGCTCTCATAGATGTGAAAGCCTCATGTCCTGGCGTATCTAAGAATACTATCTTTTGTCCGTTTATTATAACTTCTGAAGCACCTATATGTTGAGTTATTCCTCCTGCTTCACTTGAAGTTACATTAGTTGATCTTATAGCATCTAATAAAGAAGTTTTACCATGGTCAACGTGCCCCATAACTGTAACAACTGGCGGTCTTTGAACTAAATCTTCTTCTTTATCTTCTTCTATTTCCATTAGAGCATCTATTGCTTCCATTTCTTCTTCATCATTACCACCTATAACTAACTCAAATCCATATTCGCTAGCAACTAATGACCCTATTTCAAAACTTATTTCTTGGTTTATTGTAGCCATTGTTCCCATTTTCATAAGCTTCATTATTATTTCAGATGCTGACTTATCTAATTTGTTAGCTAATTCTTGAACTGTTAACTTTCCATCTATTGTTATAGTTGGACCATTAGTTGCAGCTATTTCATCTTTTAATATTTCTAAAGCTAATTCTACTTCATCAGCTTCTAATTCAGAATTTTCATTTTCTGCATTTATTTCTAATTCTCTTAATTTAGCTAGTACGTCTTCATTCGACATTTCTAACTCTTTCGCTATTTGGTATACTCTTGTTTTTGACACAAGATCACCCCCTATTATATTTTTGGTGTTTCCATTAATTCTATTATTTTGTTGGCAAAGTTTATATCCTTTACTCCTAATGCTGCTCTTGGAGCCTTTCCTATTGCCAATCCTAATTGTAGTTTAGTTGAAAAATATACATATTGTATATTTCTATATGATGACTTATCTTTAAATAATTTTTTAGTATTATCTGATGCGTCATCTGCTACTATAACTAATTTAACATTTCCTCGTTTAAGTTCAAGTAATGTAGAATCATCTCCTGACACTATCTTACCGGCTCTAGTTGCAAGTCCTAAAAATGAGTATATTTTTTCTTCATTAGTTTTCATAGCTTTCTAGCTCCTTAAGTAGATTTTCATATACCTCATTAGGCACTTCTATTTTGAATGCTTTATTTAAAGCTTTAGTTTTTATAGCTTTTTTTAAACATTCAACATCCTTGCATATATATGCACCTCTACCATTTGCTTTTCCAGTTGGATCTAAGAATATTTGTCCTTCTTTATTCTTGACAATTCTTATTAAGCCTTTTTTAGAGTCTCTTTCTTGACAAGCTATACATTTTCTCTGAGGAATCTTTTTTTGTTTTTGCAAAGGATACCCCTCCTTTATTACTCAGCGTCTAATGAAACATCTTCATTTGAAGAAGCTTCTATTCCTGCTTGAGATTCGCTTTTTATATCTATTTTCCAGTTAGTAAGTTTTGCTGCAAGCCTTGCATTTTGTCCTTCTTTACCTATTGCTAGCGATAATTGATAGTCAGGTACAACAACTAATGCTGATTTTTCTGCTTCATTTACATCTACTTTAACTACCTTCGATGGACTTAAAGCTGCGCATATAAATTCAGCTGGATCATCACTATATTTTATTATATCAATTTTTTCATCGCCAAGTTCATCAACTATATTTTTTACTCTTGAACCTTTCGGTCCAACACAAGCCCCGATTGGATCTATCTTTTCATCTATAGATTTAACAGCCATCTTAGTTCTAGATCCTGCTTCTCTAGCTATAGATTTTATTTGAACTATGCCTTCAAATATTTCAGGTACTTCAAATTCAAATAATCTCTTAACTAAACCTGGATGGCTTCTTGATACTACTATTTGAGGTCCTTTATTAGTTTTCTTCACTTCTAGTATATAAACCTTTATTTTTTGACCAGCTTTGTAATGTTCACCTTGTATTTGCTCTGTTTGTGTCATTACAGCTTCTATTCTTCCAAGATTTACATAAACTAAGTTTTTATTTACTCTAGCTACTTCACCTGTAACTATTTCATTTTCTTTATCCATAAATTCATTATACACTATATCTCTTTCAGCTTCTCTTATTCTTTGAACAACAACTTGCTTTGCAGTTTGAGCTGCTATTCTTCCAAAGTCCATAGGAGTTACTTCACTCTCTATTATATCTCCTAATTCATAGTTAGGGCTTATTTCCCTAGCATCTTTAAGCTCTATTTCTAAGAAAGTATCATATAAGTCAGATTCATCAACTACTACTCTTTGAGAAAATACTTTTATGTCTCCTTTTTCTTTATCAAACTCAACTCTAACATTTTGAGCTGCTCCAAAGTTTTTTTTGTATGCAGTTAAAAGTGCTTGTTCTATAGTATCTATAAGTATCTCTTTATCTATACCTCTGTCTTTTTCTAATTCATCTAATGCTTCCATAAATTCGTGATTCATTTCTTTTTCCTCCCTGTTATGCTACGTTTAAAACTTGATTGCAAGTCTAACAAGTGCTACTTCTTTTTTGCCAAACTCTACTTCGTTTTCATCTATTATCACTTTTATATTTTTATCTTCAGTTAATCCAACTAATTGACCTTCAAATTGCTTACATCCGTTCATTGGTTTATATAATTTTATTTCGACATCTCTACCTTGGTATCTTACAAAATCTTTATCTTTTTTAAGTGGTCTGTCAAGTCCCGGTGATGATACTTCTAAGAAGTAGTTATCTTTTATAGGGTCTTTCACATCTAATACTTCACTTAATTCTCTACTTACTGATTCACAATCACTTAAAGCTATTCCACCCTCTTTGTCTATGTATACTCTTAAGTAATATTCACCAGCTTCTTTAACGTATTCTACGTCAACTATTTCAAATCCACGTGGGTCAGTTATTTTTGCTACCATTTCTTCTATTGTAGCTTCTATACTCTTTTTCATTTTTTTCCCTCCTATTCAGTTGTCAGTTTAGTATTTAAAACAAAAGAGTGAGCACATCAGTCTCACTCTTAGTTTCTGCAAAATATACTATTTTATATACTATAATACCATATATTAGTTTGAGTTGCAAATTTTTTAAATTTCAGTCTATTCGCTACTTATTTTTATTATATTTAGCTTTTGATATCATTTGAGTCATAGTACCCATTGGACAATATACACACCATGAACGAGGTTTGTATAAAAGCATTGTTATTATACCTAAAATAGTAGATGTAGCCATTAAACTAAAAAATCCAAATGCAAATTGAGCTACCCATGGATTAACCATGCTAACATTTACCCAGTTCCACGGCATTTTAAATGTCCAAAGTATAGTTATAACTTCTTTTAGTCCATTGCTACCTTTAAATACTAAATAAGTATTAAATACCATATTTGCAAACATAGTCATAAAAAATACTAAAAATCCATATCTAAAAGTTTTACTTCTTAAGAATTTAGGTATATCTTTATATCTTGATAATTTCATTTTATTACCCATTAAATCTAATAATTGCCCTCTTCCGCAATAATTATTACAATAGCTCTTTCCTTTTCCACTTATAGACATTATCAGCGGAACTAAGAAACATATCATTCCTAACCATGCAAATAATATATTAAATATCCCTAAAAATAAATATAAAGCACTTACTATCCACATGTAATCTTTAAAAGTCTTTTTTTGTTTTTTCATTATTTATCCACCCCCACTTTTTGAACTTCTATAACAGATGCTGGACATATTTTTGCACACTTTCCACATCCTACACATTTATCACTGTTTATTTTGGCATATACACCTTGTTCTATAGTTATAAGGTTTAGTGGACATACTTTAACACAACTTCCACAAGCTACACATTCATTAATATTTACTATTGCTTTTTTCTTTAACATATTTTTGTACCTCCTACTTGTTGTTATGTAGATATTATATGTTTTTTTTAGTTTGTGTTCTGTGACAAAGTCACATTTTTAGATAACAAATATTAATGACTATATCAATTGTCTTTTTATAAACATATACCTCTAATTTAATTTAGGAACTTCAAATGAAGTTCCTATTTATAAAACATTCTATATATTTTCCAATTAAAAATTTAGATATTAGAACACTACTTTTAACTCTCTATACTCTTCTTCAATATTATCTTGGCATTTTTTTAATATATTCTTAGCTACCATAAATACAATTAATTCAGATACAAATGTTGATATCCATATTCCCTTACCTCCAAACAAAAGTATCATAGCTATTAAACTAAACGTTATAACAACTATTCCTCTTCCTAAAGATACTACTCCAGCTAGTACTGGCTTATCTACTGCAACACAGAATCCTGAAGTAATTACATTGTATCCCATTATTAAAAATGATAATGAAAATACTCTTAAAATAGTTACTGTATAATCAAAAATTGCTTTATCTACATTACTTATAAACATAGAAACTATTTGATTTGTAAAAATAACGACTATTAAAAATGAGATTACCGAAGATATATTTACTACTTTTAATCCCATATCAAGAATTGACAATACTGCATTTTTATCTTTTTTGCCATAATAATAGCTACAAATCGGCTGTATACCTTGAGAAATTCCCATCATAGTAGTTAAAACCAATGTATTAATATAGCAAATTACACTATAACTTACTAAAGCATCTTCTCCAATAACTCTTAATATACTTTGGTTAAAAATTAAAACAACTACAGCCATACTAACTTCTGTTGTAAAGTCTGGTATTCCTATTGATATTATTTTCTTGATTATAGAAAAATCAAATTTAAACTTAACAAATTGTAATTTCCCCTTTTTTCTTAAAAAGTGTATAAAGAAAAATGAAAAAGAAAGTACTCTAGCTATTCCTGTTGCAAATGCAGCACCTTCAACTCCATAATCTAACTTTAATACAAATATGTAATCTAGTACTATATTTGTTATTGCCGATATTAATACACCTATAGTTGAAAGGTGAGGATAACCATCACTTTTTATTAAAACTTCTAATGAATATGATACTATATAAAATCCAACAAATAGTATTATTGTCCCTAAATACTCTTGTACATATTCTAAGGTAGAACTTGTAGCTCCTAAAAATATTGCTAGTTTATCTAAATTTAATAAACTTAATATAATTATAATAGCCGATAAAATCGATACTACTACTGTATTTAAAGTGAAATATTCATTTGCTTTTTTATTGTCTTCATTTCCTAAGGTAATAGATACTATAGTAGTTGCTCCTGTTGAAAAAAGTATTGACAATGCAAATATAGTATTTATATATGGAGTTGATATATTTACAGCAGCTAGTGCCTCACTGCCAACCCCTTTACTTACAAATATTCCATCTACCATCGAATATAGTGAAAATACCCACATTGCTGATACTGAAGGTATTACGTATTTTTTAAATTGAGATTTTAAATCTTTCATATTTTCCATCAAATCACTCCTCTCTGTCTAAAAAACTATAAACTGTGGTATAATACACAAGTCAATAAACTATTTTAAAATTATTTTGGTGGTGATTATTTGAAAAGAAAATATTATAAAACAGGTGAACTTTCAAAAATATATAAACTTGGAAGAGATTCTATAAAGTATTACGAAAAACTAGGTCTTTTAAATCCTAAAAGAGATACTAATTCTTATAGAATGTACACTATTAAAGATATATGCAATCTAAATCTAATAAGAGAGCTTAGAAGTCTTGATTTTTCTATGCCGAGAATAAAGGAATATCTTCAAAATAGAAATATTGAGAGTACTAAAAATATGCTTACTGAAGAAATTGAACTTATTAAAAAAAAGGTTAATGAATTAAATGCTCATAAAGAGTCTCTAAGAAAAAGGTTATCTTCTATTGATAATTGTATAGAACATACTACCTTTAATAGAATTGAGCTTTTGTATATGAATAAACGAAAGGCTCTTACTGTTGATTCTAATGTTACTTTTGATGAAAATGTAGACTATTTGATACAAAGATTAAGTGAAAAATTTGAAGATAAGTTTTATCTTCTAGGGAATAGTAATTTTGGGGCAGTATTTGATTCTAATAGTATTTCAAATAATATCTTTAATAATTATAAATATACATTTTGCTTGCTTGAGGAGGATGCTCCAAATTATAATTTTATTTTAGATGAGGGCTATTACGTTACCTATACTTACAAGGGCGATTATAAGAAATCCGCTAAAATACTTGATATGCTTTATAAATTCCTTGAAATTAATAAGTATACTATTTTAGGTGATCCTATTGAGATTTATAAAATAGATGTTTATGAGACTTCTATAGAAGATGAGTATGTTACTCAAGTTCAGATCCCAGTTAAACTTTTGAGTGATTCATCCATATAATTTAAAATATAACTTAATTTCTTGAAATTCTCTTTTTTCAGTTTCTTTATAACTATAATTATTATTACCTTCATATACAATATAGGTATTGCTGTATTCATAAGTTGATGAGGTTAAGATAAAATATAGTTCAATTTATAGTCTTTATACTCACTTGCATCAATTGTGTGTTTACCTATACTTTAATTAATACTATAAATATCCTTATCTGTAAAAAAGCAGGCCTATCTAATAGCCTGCCTTTTATTTATATACTTTAAATTTATTATATTTTAAACTTAACCTATCCTCTAATTAAAACAATGATAACTGATTTTCATCACTCATATTATTTAATGATCCATGATTAGTTAACGTTTCTATAACAGTCTTTGAAATTTTTGTTCTCTTTCTTAAATCTTCCTTCGAAATAAACTCTCCATTATCTTTTTCTTTTTGAATATTAAGTGCAGCATTTTCTCCAACGCCTTGTAGAGCTATCATTGGAGGAAGTAAAGTTTTTTCTCCTATAACTTGGAATTTACTTGCATCTGATTTATATATATCAACTGGAAGTATCTTTATTCCTCTTGCATACATTTCAAGTGCAACTTCAAGAACTGTTAACATGTTCTTTTCTTTTGTTGTTGCATCATTTCCTAAGCTTTCTATTTCATTAATCTTAGATTTTATAGCTGGTAGTCCTTTTACAACTAAATCTGCATCAAAGTCTTCTGCTTTAGTTGTAAAGTATGTTGCATAAAATGCTTCTGGATAATGAACTTTACAATATGCTAGTCTAAAGGACATCATTACATAAGCTACAGCATGAGCCTTTGGGAACATGTACTTTATCTTTTGACATGAACCTATATACCATTCTGGTACGTCATTTTCGTGCATTTCTTCTATATGCTCTGGCTTTAATCCTTTACCTTTTCTTACGTTTTCCATTATTGTGAAGGCATTTTTAGGCTTTAACCCTTTAAATATTAAGTAGTTCATTATATCATCACGTGTTGATATAACGTCATCTATTCCAACAACTTCTTGTACTACTAAATCTTGTGCGTTGTTTAGCCAAACATCGGTACCATGTGAAAGCCCAGATATTCTTACTAAGGCTGCAAATGTTGTTGGTTTTGTATCAAGTAGCATTTGTCTAACGAACTTTGTTCCAAACTCTGGTATTGCAAGTGAACCTATTGGACAATTTATTTCCTCAGGTGTTACACCTAGTGCATCCGTTGAAGTAAATAACGACATTGTCTCAGGGTCATCAAGCGGTATATCTGTTGCAACTATTCCTGTAAGGTCTTCTAACATTCTAATCATGGTCGGGGCATCGTGCCCTAGTATATCAAGTTTTAGTATACGTCCACTTATTGAGTGGTAGTCAAAGTGAGTAGTGATTACTCCACAGCTTGTATCATTTGCTGGGTACTGTATTGGTGTAAAGTCATATACATCTTTGTAATGAGGAACAACCATAACCCCACCTGGATGCTGGCCTGATGTTCTTTTAACGCCTGTACATCCATTAGAAAGTCTTAGCACTTCTGCGCTTGGAACATGAATATTGTTTTCTTCTACATACTTTCTTGCATATCCAAATGCTGTTTTTTCTGCTACAGTACCTATTGTACCTGCTCTATAAACATATCCTTCACCGAATAAGTCTTCTGTGTATTTGTGTATTACTGGCTGATAATCCCCGGAGAAGTTAAGGTCTATATCTGGTTCTTTATCTCCTTCAAATCCTAGGAAAACTTCAAATGGTATATCGTGTCCGTCTTTTTTAAGTGGTTTACCACATTTAGGACAATCTTTATCTGGTAAATCTACCCCTGAACCATACTCCCCGATTTCAAAGAAATATGAGTATTTACAGTTTTCATCTTCGCAAATATAATGAGCTGGAAGTGGATTAACTTCTGTTATATCACTCATTGTAGCAGCAAATGATGAACCAACTGAACCTCTTGAACCAACTAGATATCCATCACTTAATGATTTTGTAACTAGTTTTTGAGATATAATGTACATTACGGCATATCCATTACCTATGATAGAATTTAGTTCTCTATCAAGCCTTGCTTTAACAACTTCTGGTATAGGGTCACCATAAATTCTTTTTGCTTTTGCATAGCACATTTCTCTAAGTTCAACATCCGAACCGTCTATTTCAGGTGGATAAGTTCCATCTGGTATTGGTTTTATGGCTTCTACCATATCTGCAATTTTATTGGTATTTGTTACTACAACTTCATAAGCTAACTCTGCACCTAAATACATAAATTCATCCATCATTTCATTAGTTGTTCTAAAATGAAGATAAGTTTCTTCATCATCAACTTTAAAACCTTGAGAGTACTTTAATACTTTTCTAAGTACTGCTTCATGTTTATCTAAAAAATGAACATCTCCAGTTGCTACTGGTATTTTTTCAAATTTTTTCGCAACTTCTACTATCTTACGATTTAAGTCTCTTAGTTCATCTTCATCTTCTACTTCACCTTTATCAATCATAAATCTATTGTTATCAATTGGCATAACTTCTATATAATCATATAAGTCTATTATCTTTGCCATCTCTTCATCACTTACATTTTTTTTCACAGCCTTAAATACCTGTCCCGCTTCACAAGCTGAACCTATTAATATACCTTCTCTATGTTCTTCTAAGAAACTTCTAAGTATTCTTGGTGCTCTATAAAAATGATTAACATGAGCGTCTGATACTATCTTATATAAATTTTTAAGTCCAGTATAATCTTTAGCAATTAATGTTATATGATTTGTTCCTAGTTTTGTATAATCTATTTTTCCAAGTACTTCATTTACGTCACTTAAAGTTTTAGCTCCTTTTTTAACTAGCATATCTAAAAATTTATTAAATATAAGAGCTGTAGCCTGTGCATCATCAACTGCCCTATGGTGATTTAAAAGTGGCACCCCTAAAGCTTTCGCTACAACATTTAATCTATGTCTTTTTAAATGTGGAAGTAATACCCTTGCTAGTGTAAGTGTATCAACACTCTTATTTTTAAATTCTATATTTTGTTGCCTACATTTTTCACTTATAAATCCCATATCAAATTCTGCATTATGTGCTACTAATACACTATCACCTATAAATTCTAGAAATTTAGGCATAACTTCTTCAATAGTTGGCTTATCAACTACCATATCATTAGTAATCCCAGTTAATTCTTGTATCTTATAAGATATGTCTTTTTGAGGATTTATAAGTTCACTAAACTTAGAAACCACTTCAAAGTTTTCTATTTTAACAGCACCAATTTCGGTTATTTTATCATTAGTATTAGAAAATCCTGTTGTCTCTATATCAAATACAACAAAACTTTGTGAAAGAGGCTTATCATTAGCATCTTCTATAATATCTAAGTTGTCTTCTACTAAATAACCTTCTACTCCATAAAGTACCTTTATATCGTTAGCTTTAGCAGCTCCCATAGCTTCAGGGAAAGCTTGTACTATTCCATGGTCTGTTATAGCTATTGCCTTATGACCCCACTTGGCAGCACGCTCTATTAGTTTTTTAGTAGAACAAAGTGCATCCATAGAAGACATTTGAGTATGTGCATGAAGCTCTACCCTTTTATCTTCACATGTATCTTGCCTTTCTATCTTAACTTCTTTTCTAATACCACTTATAGTCATCGTAAGTTCTCTTTGATAAGTGTCATATATAACGTCACCCTTGATTTTTAAGTATGAACCCTTCTTAACATGATCTAATACCCCATCTTTGTTAGTATCATTTAAGAAAAGCTTACAACTTACAGAACTTGTATAATCTGTAACTGATGCTATTAATAATATCTTACCATTTCTAAGTTCTTTAGTTTCAACATCAAAAACCTCACCCATTATTGCAACAGTTCCCGAAGTATTATTTAAGGTATCTATTTTTTCTAGCATTGCATTTACATTTTCACCATAAATTAACTCTTCATCAATTTCTGGCTTTATTATATATGCCGCTTCTTCATCTTCAGATTGCGATTCTTTAGCAGTTATTTCTAGTTCTTTAATTCTTTCTTCAGTAATTTTTTCAGTTTTTCTTATTATTTTTTCTATGTTAACGTCTTCATCTATTGCTCTTTCTATTGCTATATTAATATCAATTCCTAGTTCTTCACTTAAAACACTTTTTAATACATAAACTAAATTTTGTTTCATAAGTCTTTCATAAAACAAGCCTTTTGGAAGTTTTATTTTTAATAAATCATCTATGCATAAATACTCTACTTGTCTATACCATCCTGCTATAGATGGGCAAAGTTGTTTTAATATATATATTATATTTATCCAATATAACTTTATAATATCTTTGTTTTGCTTTCTATCTAAGCCTGTATATCTTATTTTTATTTTTATATCCTTAAAGTAATTTAATTTTTCTTTTAATTCCTCCCTAAGCATCTCTATTACTTCATAAGATATTATAGTTTTTGATGTTAAGTAAAAATAAACTATTTTATCTTCTTTAAAGTAAGTAACTTTATTTATATAAACTTCCTTTAATTGTTTCTCTAATATATTATTATTTATTTCTAATTTGTCTAAGTACTCTTTTACAGTTTCCATAATACTCTCCTTTCCTTAGAATAAATATTATATCATAGGTTAATTAATGTCATTAAATAATTTTATTCATAATTATACCCACATATACTATTTTAATTTGGATTAGCTACAAATTATATATATTTTAATATTATATAAAAAGACTATAATCTAAGGCGGTGTTATCATGACTTCTTTTGATACAAATAGCTATAGAAAAATATCACTTTATTATATAGAGTTAGGAGAAAAAAAATTACTAAAGAAATGTTTATCAAGCCTTGATATAGATAAAAAAGTATTTCTTTATTATTCTAGGTATAAAAATATACCTATATGCGCACTGCCTAAGCTGAGATTTATTTTATCTTCTAGGCCTGGTTTTTTATCTTTTTGTTATAACTTTTTTACTTTTGCTAATGCTTACAATACTACTATAGAAATTTGTCCTTTTTCTATAGAATGTATAGCTAAGTTTGTAATTTCTCATGAAGTTGGTCATATACTAGATCCTGATATATACAATACAAGGGAAAATTATTCAATTATATTATCTTCAATTGTAGATAAATTAATCGAATTTAATATAGATGTAAGTAGTGAGAACTTTCACGAAAACAGCATTCCTATCGAGCTTGAAAATTGTGTAGTAGCTTTAAAGAAGAATTTAATAGACAGAGAATCTAAGGCTTGGGATATCGCAAAGTCTATTCTTGTATTTAAAAATTCCCAAGAAAAATTTATTTTTAATAAAACTAAGGAATATGCACTTGCTACTTATAATTTTGGAAATCTGAAAAACATAGTAAAAGAACATAATATCGATTTATATTTCAAGTATAAAAGGCACTTTATGTGGTTAGAACAATTTTTTTTCAATATTTGAATACCTTTTTTATAATGAGATTATATTTATCTACGAATCAGATAAATTATTAATTATTAATATATAAAAATAACTATAGATTTTTTTCTATAGTCATTTTTATTGTAATAACTTTATAATTTTAAAGATGTGTGTATATTATTCTTTATATTTTGGAACCTCAAAGGTTAAATTATTTCGAGTGTCGTACATACCAATTATTTTATTCATTATATCTGAAATTCCATTTGCCCAATTTACATCTGTAGCATACTGATGCCAAGAATAAGAGTAATTAAATTTCATCTTGTATATAGTATTTTGATTATACTTAGAGCTTTTTATATAGTTTTGAGCTATCCATTGGGCTGAACCATCTATAGTAGCTTCTACGCTCGTCCATCCATTTGAATATGCAGCTTCTGCTCCTGACACATTAGCACTTTTATCTATTGCTCCTATTCCAAAGAAGTTATAAACTGTAACTGGTGTATTAAGAGGTTGTCCTTTAAATGATGTTATTGTTTGACCTTGTGCTAACGTGGATTTTCCATAACCAGTCTCCCACATAGCATGTGAAACAAAATATACAAGATCTATATTGTATTTTTGTGCTGCATTTATAAATGTTTGACCTTGATTATAAAATACATTAGTTCCTGATGATGCTGGTGCTAGAGAGTTTAAGTATGAATTTAATTCACTAGCTGATATTCCACCTTTATAACTATCTATTCTTAAGAATTGCATCATTCCTCTTGAACTATTTGTAAAGTTACTTGGATTTAAAAAATATTCTAAATCACTTTTATCAGCTTGGATAAATGATTTACTTTCTCTCATACTAAGAGTAGTCATAGCTGCACTACTTCTTGGTTTACTTGAATCTATAACATTCCCTCCAAGACTCGCTCTCTCTTGTTGAACTCTTACATGGTCGTCTAATGTATAACTTAGTGCTTTATAATTTACAGTAGCTCCATTTATATGTTCTGAAGTATCGTCTCCTTTATTTGGTGGTTCTGTAGGTGGATTTGGTGTTGTCTCGCTTTGTTTACTTAGATACTGGCTTGATGTATATGCTACTTTTCCTTTATAGCCAATTTTTGACCACCCATTGCTTTCTGATATTACTCCTATTTTTTCATCTTTCTTCAAACTTCCCACTTTGCTATAATTAGTTCCTGGTCCACTTCTTACATTTAGTGAACTCGTATTTACCACCTTTGTTTCTTTAACTTCTGCTGGTTTTTCATCTGGCTTCGGTGTTTGTGTGGGTGGATTTGGTGCTGTCTCACTTTGTTTACTTAAATACTGGCTTGATGTATATGCCACTTTTCCTTTATAGTCAATTTTTGACCACCCATTGCTTTCTGATATTATTCCTATTTTTTCATCTTTCTTTAAACTTCCTAATTTGCTATAGTTAGTTCCTGGTCCAATTCTTACATTTAGTGAACTTGTATTTACCACCTTTGTTTCTTTAACTTCTACTGGTTTTTCATCTGGGTTCGGTGTTTGTGTCGGTGGATTCGAAGGACTTGTTACATTTTTTAAATATCTGCTCGATGTATATGCCACTTTTCCTTTATAGTC
>NZ_DATIRC010000102.1:0-7873 GCF_035470145.1 Romboutsia sp. | reverse complement strand
GCTGTTTCACCTACTGAATCTGATATTACATATATAATTAAATTTTCCATATATTCCTCCTTAATTGTCAGCTAACTCTAAAAATAACTTTGTTATGTTAGTTTTAGATATCCTTCCTATAACCTTTACTTGATTTTTATCATGTTCATCATTTTCAATTACAGGTATAGAATCAACTTCATGCTCTATTATTTTCTTAGCTGCCAATACAATGTCATCCTCTTTATTAATAGTTACTACATTAGGCATTCTAGTCATTATCATGCCTATAGGCATTTTGTTTATATCATTTGATCCTATAGTAGCTTTTAATAAGTCTTTTCTTGAAACAATACCGCATAAGTTTTCGTTGTCATCTATTATAAATATACTTCCTACATCAGATAAAAATATAGTAACTATAACTTCATATATACTCATGTCTTTTTTCACTAGTATAGGTATGCTCATTATGTTTTCAACTTTTTTATCTTTTATTTTATTGCTCATCAAATTAATTTCGCTAACTCCAGAGTAAAAATATCCAACTTTAGGTCTTGCGTCTAATATTCCTGTCATAGTTAATATGGCTAAATCAGATCTTAGTGTAGCACGAGTTACGTTTAAATTAGCAGCAATACTTTCACTTGTTATAGGCTCCTTAGCTTTTACTATTTCAATTATTTTTAATTGTCTTTGATTAAGTTGAATAATAGTCACCTTCTTTCATTTATGCTATACTTTTTATTATTAATCTCTTATATAGTATATTATACATCTATATATATGCACATGTAAACATTTAATTATATAAATGATATACTTTTTGCTAAATTAATGTACATTATTAATGCGTTTAATATATATTAATGGGGTTTATATATTAAATAATGCAGCTAAATTGTTTATGCTAAATTCTATTATAATACAATGTTACTTTTAATTACTCATTTTAAAGTAAATTTTTTCATATATTTGTAGCTTATCCATTTATATGAATTTTAAATACACCTTTATACTTTGACTTTTAAAATTCATATTAAGAAAAATATTATTTTGAAATAATAATGAGGCTAAAGGTTAATTTCCTTTAGCCCCATATCTTTTACTTATATACTATCTTAGATAAGTCACATATACTTAACATTGTGTCATATATTTGCTTAAGTAATCCTAGTCTATTGTTCTTTATAGCTTCATCTTTATCCATTATCATGACACTATCAAACGTAGCATCTATAGATGGTCTTAATGCTGCAAAACAATCTAGAGATTCACTATATTTCTTTTCATTTAACAATTCTTTTACTTTTTCTTTTGTATTCTTAAATTCATTATATAGTTTTATCTCTGCTTCTTCTTTTAATAATTCTTCAGATACATCACTAGAAACTGATTTTTGAGCTAATGTAGAAACTCTATTAAATGCTGTTAACATTTCCACTAATTCATCTTTTTGTAGCCAATTATTAAGTTCTAATGCTCTTGCATGCATATCAGATATATCATCTATATTTGAACTTAATACAGCATCTATTACATCGTATCTTATTCCTAACTCTCTAAATAAGTTTTTTATTCTTTCTTTAAAGAATTCCATCATTTGAGATACAACTTTTTCTTTATTAAACTCTAAATTAGTGTAATTATCTAATGCTAATTGCACTAATTCTTTTAAGTTTACATCTAACTTTCTATCCATTAGTATATTTATCACACCTAGTGCTTGACGTCTTAATGCATAAGGGTCTTGAGAACCTGTTGGTTGTATTCCTATTGCAAAGAATCCTGCTATAGAATCTAACTTATCTGCTATAGATAATGCTACTCCAGGATTAGTTTGAGGAAGTATATCTCCTGCAAATCTTGGTAAGTAATGTTCAAATATAGCTTCACTTACTAACTCATTTTCTCCACCAACTTTTGCATACTCTCTACCCATGATTCCTTGAAGTTCAGTAAACTCAAATACCATACCTGTAACTAAGTCAGCCTTACATAACTTAGCAGCTCTTTTTGTATCTTTACTTTCATTAGTTAACCCTAATAATTCAAGAATATTAGCACTTAATTTTTCAATTCTTACACTTTTATCATAAACTGTTCCAAGTTTAGCTTGGAATACAACACTCTTTAACTTTTCTATGTAACTTTCTAAGTTTTTCTTAGTGTCTTCTTTATAGAAGAATAAAGCATCTGCAAGTCTTGCTTCTAGCACCTTTTCGTTACCTTTTTTTACATTATCTATTCTATAATCATTTCCATTTCTAACAGCTATAAAGTTTGGCAATAATTTTCCATCCTTTAATACCGGGAAATATCTTTGATGTTGTTGCATAGGAGTTGTTACAACTTCTTTTGGAAGTTTTGCATAGTCTGCATCAAATTCTCCATAAAATGCAGTTGGATACTCTACTAAATGAGTTACTTCTTCTAATAAGTCTTCATCAAATTCTATTTCTCCACCTAAAGAATTTGCAACTTCTATACATTGTTTTTTTATAAGTTCTTTTCTTTTTTCTTGGTCTAATATTACATAGTTTTCTTCTAATTTAGTAAAATAGTCTTCTAAAGAATTAACTTCAAATTCACTTTGTCCTAAGAATCTATGTCCTTTAGTTACATTGGCAGATTTTATTCCTTCTAAATCTATTTCTAATACATTATCATTTAATAATGTAACCATCCATCTTATTGGTCTAGCGAACCTCATGTTTTTTCCACCCCAACGCATAGCCTTAGGGAATACAACCATTTTTACTGATTCTGGTAATATTTCTTTTAATACTTCGCTAGTTTCTTTTCCAACTTGTCTTATAGTTCCGAATATATATTCATCTTTACCAACAACCTTAAATACCACTTCTTCTTCTTTAAGACCTTTACTTTTCATAAATCCTAGTGCAGGCTTAGTAAAGTTCCCATTTTCATCAAGTGCTATTTTTTTAGCTGGCCCTTTTACTTCTTCTTCTAAATCACTTTGTCTTTCACTTATACCTTGTACTACGAAAGTTAACCTTCTTGGTGTTCCAAAGCTCTGTATATCTTCAAAGCTTATTCTTTTTTCATTAAATAATTTAGTTAAGTTATTTTTAATTTGGTCTAATGTAGACGCTACAAATCTTGATGGTAATTCTTCAACACCAATCTCAAATAAAAGGTAATTCTTCATTATCTGTCACCTTCCTTTAAAAGTGGGAATCCCATTTCTTCCCTTTGTTTTACAAATGCTAATGCAACATTTCTAGCCATATTTCTAACTCTACTTATAAATGATGCTCTTTGGCTAACTCCTATAGCTCCTCTTGCATCTAAAGTGTTAAATGCATGAGAACATTTTAACACATAATCGTATGCTGGAACTACAAGTCCTTTTTCCATAAGTTTTAAACCTTCTTTTTCATATGTATCAAATAAATTGAATAACATATCTGCATCACACTCTTCAAATGCATATACAGAATTTTCATATTCAGCTCTTTGGAATACATCACCATAAGTTATTTCATCATTCCACTTTAAATCATAAACACTATCAACTTCTTGGATATACATTGCTAGTCTTTCTAATCCATATGTAATCTCTCCAGTTTCAAGTTCACATTCTATTCCTCCAACTTGTTGGAAGTATGTAAATTGAGTTATTTCCATACCATCTAACCAAACTTCCCATCCAAGTCCCCAAGCTCCAACTGCTGTTGCTTCCCAGTTATCTTCAACAAATCTTATATCATGTTCATTTGGATCTATACCTATAGCTTCTAAACTTCCTAGATATAATTCTTGTATATTATCTGGAGATGGTTTTAATATAACTTGGAATTGATGATGTTGATATAGTCTATTTGGGTTTTCCCCATATCTACCATCCGCTGGTCTTCTAGATGGTTCTACATAACAAACCTTCCAAGGCTCTGGTCCTAATGATCTTAAGAACGTATTAGGATTCATTGTTCCTGCACCCTTTTCTACATCATAAGGTTGCATCATGATACATCCTTGCTTAGCCCAGTAATTTTGCAACGTAAGTATCATATTTTGAAAATTCATAAGAATACCTCCTATAAGTTTACGATTTCGTTCATCGCTTATTATTTGAAACTATAGTTTCCTTTAATATAACAAAGCCTTCCGTTTATACGAAAGGCCTTTTAATAGTTCTTTTCTAACTTTTAGAATATCAAATTCTAGATTTTTTGTCAATGTCAATACTCAATACTATGACTATACTACTATTTTTTATCTAAATCTATTTTTTCATCTTCTTCAATAAGCTCATCTGTTATATCTTTATTGTCTTTTTTAGGGTCTACTACAATATCTTTTACTTCTTTCGCTGTGTTAGTTAACATTTGTTTTAACATATTAAGTTTTTCTTCATTTAACTCACCTAAATCAACTGTCGATCCATCATCTTCATTTTGTATCATTATTTGATATTTACCTATAACCGCTGCTGATAATCCCACTAGTGTAACTAAAGGCCCTAATGCTAATCCTACAACTCCTATTGTTAAAGGTATATTCATTATTATTTTACCATTTTTTCCAACTATAACTCTTATTATACTACTTTTCTTAAGAAGATCTTTTACTTGAATTTTTAATTCTCTAAGGTCTTCATTATCTTTAGAAAAAACTTCTTCCATTGTTTTTTTAGCTTGTTTTGTTTTACTTCCAACACCTTTTTGAGATTCT
Source organism: Romboutsia sp. (assembly GCF_035470145.1). Classification (GTDB taxonomy): domain Bacteria; phylum Bacillota; class Clostridia; order Peptostreptococcales; family Peptostreptococcaceae; genus Romboutsia_D. The sequence continues at coordinate 3,196 of NZ_DATIRC010000102.1, read as the reverse complement.
AATAATATAACAGCCTCTATAACATCTCCATCACAATCTAAAAGAGCTTGCTTAGCTTCTGCATATGTTGCACCTGAAACTCTTTCTATCACAACATCTAACTTTTCTATAGTTATATTGCTATTCACCCTTATCAACTCCCTTATTATTTTGTATGCTTTGTAATAAGTTTAATGACTTTAAATTAACATTGTCAACATAAACATTTAAGTACTTCTTTAAAACTTTCCCTAATTCATAAGTTATATATTTTGATACTTTAGCTTTGCTACACTGTAATATATCATTACTTAATATATATTCCATCAATTTTATAGTTGTTATATCAAGTTTTAAACCTTCTTCACTATTTTCGCTACAAATATTACATAATGTCCCACCTTCATATACATTAAATGTCGGATCACTTAAATTTTTACTTCCACAACTACAACATCTATTGACTACTGGCTTAAATCCTATGTAGTCTAAAAATTTTAATTCAAAAGCATGAGTCACAAACTGGTTATCTACATTTTGTTGTGTATATAAGTACAGTGCCTGGGCAAGTAGTATAAACAACCTATTGTTAGTTTGATTTTCAAGAGTAGAACCTTCTACTAATTTTGTAATATATGTTGCATATGAAAAAGCTTCTATATCATAGGATATATCATAAAAACTTTTTATTATATCACTTTGACTTACTCTATACATACCACCTTGCTTTTTTAAGGTATAGTTTGAATAAGAAAAAAGCTGCGAAGATGAAAGTAAAGCGCTTTTATTTTTTTTTGCTCCCTTTGCTAATGCAGCTATCTTTCCAAGTTTTCGTGTAAACAAAGTTAATATTACATCATTTTCTTCATATCTTATTGCTTTAAGTACTATCCCCTGGGTGTTCAAAATTATCATAGTCAGTATCTATCTCCCTCATCTCTTCATTTTCTACATTTAAGTTCTTACAATCTTGTAAATAAAGATAGGCTTCTATACTACCCGTCTTTTTAAAAACTTCCCAACATAAATTGTTCATTTTTAAAAACCCCCTTCTTACGGTTATATTTATATTTTTAGTAAGAAGAGGGTAAATAATACATGAAGTTATTAAACAATTTTTGACAATAATATGGTTGTTATCACAAGATATATAGCTATTCCAGTTATATCAAGCGCTGTAGCTATAACAGGTGCAGATATTATAGACGGGTCTACATCTAATTTTTTGAATAATACTGGCATAAACGCACCTATCATTGCGCCTACTATCATATTTATAAATAATGATATTGATACTACTAGCACAATGTTAATATCTTTTATAAATATAAACGTTACAGCTGCTATTACTAAACTACATATTATTCCTGTAATAAGGCCTACAATACCCTCTCTTATAACATTACTAAATTCTAAGTTTCTATTAGATAACGCCATCACTGTTAATGCCGATGATTGTGTACCTATATTTCCACCCATACCTATTACAACTGGTATGAAAAATACTAACGCTCTATAAGTTGGGTTCATTATAAAATCTAAGTTTGAAAGTATTAATGTTGATAATAACCCTCCTATTAGAGTTACTATCAGCCAAGGAATTCTAGCTCTAACTGATGATACAATTTGTTCTCTTGGTGTAGGGTTTACCTTTTCTACAAAATCTCTTTCCTGTTCAGAAGTCCCCGCAAACTTATACATATCTTCAGTTGCTTCTTCTTCCATTACATCTATTATATCATCTACTGTTATTATTCCCTTTAGCCTTTGTTGTCTATCTATAACTGGTATCGCTATTAAGTTATATTTAGAAACTAGCCTTACAGCTTCTTCTCTATCTTCATCTACATATACATATATTATATTTTCGCTCATTAAATCTTCTACTATGTTAGCATCTCTAGCCGTTATAAGTTCTCTTAAAGATAAAACACCAACTAATCTTTCTTCATTATCCACTACATATATATAATATATAGTTTCTGCATCTTGAGCATTTTCTCTCATATGCTTAATAGCATCTTTAGCTGTCATATCTTTATTTATTTCTATATATCCAGTAGTCATTATCCCGCCTGTAGATTCTTCTTCATAAATTAACAGTTCTTTTACATCATCAGCATCTTCCTGACTTAAAAGTTCCATTATTTCTTCTCTTTCATTTTCTTCTAATTGACTTAAAATATCAGCCATATCATCAAGAGACATTAACTCTAATATATTTCTTCTATGTTCTATATCTATTTTTGATAGTATTTTGCTAAAGAAATCAGCATTACTTTCTTCTAATATAGATGCTGCCATGTCTAGAGGAAGAACTTCAAATAATTTTATTTTCATATTTTCTTCTAAATGCTCCATAATATCAAAAATATCTATTATATGATATTCCTCAAGTAATTCTCTTAATTCTAATATTTTATTATTTTCAATTAATATCTTGACTTCGCTTAATAAATCCTGGGAAGCATCCTGTTTCCTATCCATATAATCCACCTTTATTTTTCAGTATATCCAAAATTACTTACATAATTTTGTAAATTTCTCCAATTTTCCTTTACTTTAACCCATAATTGAAGGTTTATTTGAGAGCCTAAAAGCAATTCCATATCCTCTCTAGCTGATTTCCCTATTCCTTTTAGTTTTCTTCCATTTTTTCCAATTATTATCCCTTTATGTGAATCTCTTTCACAGTATATAACTGCAGATATATCAACTATTTCTTTATCTTTTCTTGATTTCATTTTTTCAATCTCAACAGCTACTCCATGAGGTATTTCATCATGAACATAGTGAAGTACTTTTTCTCTTATTAATTCTGATACTAATACTCTTTCTGGTTGGTCAGTTATCATATAATCTGGGAAGTACTTAGGACCTTCCTCTAAATGATTTTGTATTACCTTTAGTAATTCTTTGACATTTCTTCCCTTTAATGCTGATATAGGTACTATTTGTTTAAATACACCTTCAGCATGATACATTTTCATCATATCAAATAAGTCTTGTTCTTCTATTTGATCCATTTTGTTTATAACTAAAACCACTGGATTTTTTATATTTTTTAAGTCATCTATTATCTTTCTGTCTCCAGGTCCTATCTTTTTAGAATCATCTACTACAAATAATACTAAATCTACATTTTTAAATGCATCTGTAGCTGATTTAACCATAAATTCACCTAATTTATTTTTAGGTTTATGTATACCTGGTGTAT
>NZ_DATIRC010000101.1:0-3949 GCF_035470145.1 Romboutsia sp. | reverse complement strand
TAACTAATAGACATCTTTGCGATAAAGATAGATATTTTGAAGTTATATGTGAGGCTGTTTCAAATGGAGTAGAAAATATTATAATTAGAGAAAAAGACTTAAATAATGATGAACTTAAAACTTTATTTAATAAATTAAAATATAATTTAGATAAAAATGGTATTAAAGGAAACTTGATAATAAATAGTAATGTTAAAATATTTGAAGAAGTAAATGCAGATGGGATACATCTTCCATTTAAAATATTTAAGCAAATATTAGGAAGTGAATACAAATTTGACAGTGAAAAAATATTAGGGATTTCAACTCATAGTATAAATGAAATAATATATCTGGAGAAAATAATAAGAGATAAGAAAATTAAAATAGACTATATAACACTATCTCATATATATGAAACAGATTGTAAAAAGAATTTAAATCCTAAAGGGTTGAAAATACTAAAAGAAGCAAAGAAAATAACTAATATAAAGATAGTAGCTCTTGGAGGAATAATACCTAACAACACGCATCAAACATTAAGTTATTGTGATGATGTAGCTGTAATGTCTCAAATTATGAAGTCACAGAATGTAAGTAAAATAGTTAATATGTATTTAGATGAGTATAAAAAAGACGCAAAATAGGCGTCTTTTTTTTGTTATAAAGTAACATAAAGTTATTTATTCTACTATAATGATAAAAATTAGTATATTAAAGATATGAATATGTTAATAAAGAATAGCATAGGTTTATATATGATACCTAAAAGGAGAGTATATTGATGAAAGAAGGAAGTATCGTTACTAGAAAATCATACAATAATGATATATGCTTCAAGATAGAGACTATAAATAATGACATAGTAATATTAAAAGGGATGTCTTATAGAATAATAGCAGATGCCAATATAAATGATTTACAAGTATTATCTCCTAAAGAGTACAAAGAAAAAGAATATAACTTAAATGAAATAGTAGATGATACAATAAATAATTTTATATATGAAAGATATTCAAAAAGTCAATTCAATAGAGGAGAACCCAAAGATCAAAAACCTGGAAAGATACTTCATGTAGATGGTGATAACTATTGCCTAAAATGCTGTTTAGAAAAGTATAAAAAATTGCAAGTGCCAGCACAAGGGGTATATTTAAAAGAAGAACTCCAACCTAGTCAAATAATAAACTTATTAAAGGAATATAGCCCAGATATATTAGTAATAACAGGACATGACAATTTAAAGAGGGGAAATAATACGTGGAGTAATATTGAAAATTATAGGAATTCTAAATATTTCATAGAAACAGTGAAAAATGCAAGAAAGTATAATTCTAATTATGATCAATTAGTAATATTTGCAGGAGGGTGTCAATCTTATTATGATGAAATTATAGAAGCAGGGGCTAATTTTGCAAGTTCTCCAAATAGAATACTGATACATCATATAGATCCTGTTTTAGTATCATATAATATTTCGATAGCTTCAATAAGAGAATTTATAGATGCCAAACATGTGGCTAAAGATACCTTTGGAGGTATTGGAGGCATTGGAGGTATAGAAACAAGAGGAAAGTGCAGAGAGATAAGTCCGAATTTAAAATTAAAAAAAGTATACTAAATTTGTGTCAAAATAAATGGAGACGAATATGATGTATTAGGAACACTAATAGATGTTTTTAAAAATATTAAAAATAGGGAGCTTGATGTGATTATGAGCAATAAGTATTATAAAAAACAACCATATGACAATGTTGAAAATAAAACACTAGTAGAACACAATGAACTTGTAGAAACTGATGTAGTATTTGAACCACCAAAAAAAGATGTTGTTGTAGATGTTCTAGAAGTAACTAATGGGGTAGGCTTATTTTCTGCTGAGGTAACGCATGATGATTTTGCGCTTGTGAAAGGGTATATATATAAAAGTATAATGTACACTACGACTAAGAAAGAAGAACTTGATAAATTTGATAATTTTCAGAAAGAACAAATGGGGCTAAATGAAGAAGATTATGAAGAAGATTATGAAGAAGTGAGAAGTTCAGATGCATCTTCAAATAATTCGGGATTGTTTAGGGGAAAAAATAATAATAGAACAGAGGAAAAGGGTAAAGATGTAGAAGAAGAAAAAGAAAAAAGTCAGAATGTAGAAGAAGCAAGTAGTCAGGATGGAAAAGATGAAAAAGGTAAAGATGGAAAAGATGGAAAAGATGAAAAAGGTAAAGATGGAAAAGATGAAAAAGGCAAGGATGGAAAAGATAAGAAAAATTATGTATCAATAGATGGAGTTATTAGACATACGACATTATCCATACCATTTGAAGCATCTATTTACATTCCTGGAGTAACTATAAATGATGAATTAATAGCTGAGCTTGAGCTTGTTAGAAATTCAAACGGAAAAGATATAAGAATGGAAGAACAAAAAATTAAAGGATTAAAGGAAATTGATGTAGTTAAGGTGAGTGTTACAGTTAATTAATATAATCACTAAAATAATTTAACAATAAAAAGTGTATACTAGTTATTTCTAGTGTACACTTTAAAAAATATATGGAGGAATTTATGTGAATTATATAATTTTAGTGACAATAATAGTATATATAGGGATGGTTTTTTTTAGTAAATATAGGACTCCAATCGCTTTTATGGGGTCAGGGCTTTTACTAATTTTAGGAACTATGACAGGTTCTTATGATGTAAATGCAGCTTTTGCAAAGTTTCCTAGTGAAATAGTAATATTGATAATTGTATTATCTTTATTTACAAAAATCTTTGAGGACTTAGGATTAATAGATTATATAGGACATACATTTATAAAGTCATATAAGGAAAAGAAAGCAGTGTTGCTTGCAACGATAATAGTAGTTATGTATATATGCTCACTATTTATGAACAATTTAACGGTAGTATTATTATTCACATATATGCTACTTTATATAGCGGTAGAATACAGGCTACCGATAATACCACTTTTTGTAAGTGTTGTAATAGCATCTAATATAGGAGGAGCTCCCCTACCTTGGTCAGACACTCCTGCTGTAGTCATTACACTTTATAGTGACTTTGGATTATTGGACTTTTTAGATAAAATGTTTATACCATGTGCTGTATTTACAGTTTTATTATGTATTTATACTTATGTATGGTGTAAGCGCTCAGGAGCTAAACATAATAGATATTTACCATTTAGAGAAAAGCCAGATATAGATTGGAAAAAAGTTATACCTATGATAGTATTGTTTGCTTTATATATAGCTAGTGTTAGTGCAGGGCCATTTTACAATATATCAATAGCTTATGTATCGTTAGTATTTGGTAGTATAGGGTTAATAATGCATAAAGAAAGTCCAATAGATACACTTAATAATCTTTCAATTCTAGACTCTTTATGTTTTATAATAGCACTATTTTTAATAGGTGGAGTATTAGAATACACGGGGGTATTATCTCAAATAGCTCAATATATTATAAGTCTTACAAATCAAAATAGTTATTTAATAATGCTAGCAATATTATTTATGGCATTTATAATAGCAACATTCCTTTCAGCAGGACCAGCTGCAGCAACGCTTATTCCGATTTGTTTAAATTTATCTCCATTAGTAGAAAACAAATTAATATTTGCAGCTCTAGCTTTAGGTATACTAGCAGGAAGTAGTATGTTACCATGGTCAGCTACAGGAGGTCCAATTTTATTTGGAGAAGTTAATAGATTTTTAAGTGAAGTTAAAGTAGGAAAAGAAAATGAAAGTCGTATAAGAGAAATATATAATTTAAAATCATATATAGCTTTTTCAATACCATTTTCTTTAATAATATTATTTACAAGTGCAATATATTTACTAGTATATTTAAGAATTGTTTCATAAAAATAGCAGGTTGGGAAGGAGGGAGGTTATATGCCAATACTAATGGAAAATAAAGAACGATATTTTCATAAGTTAAAGTCTATATTAAAAATTTT
>NZ_DATIRC010000100.1:0-4596 GCF_035470145.1 Romboutsia sp. | reverse complement strand
GATTTGATTTAAACCTCAGGTTATTTTTTATACTCGATATTTATATAAATATTAGAAATAAATATAGTTTAAGTTGCACCCTTAATAGGGTACAATAAGTACAGTAAATAAACGTAGGAAAGGGTAAATCGATGATATTAGAAACTATCAAAACTAGTTTTATATTAACCATATCCATGATAGGCATATTTGTGTTGTTTGGTATGGTTTATAATTTTATAGAGAAAAGAAATTCAAGCTACATTCAAGCTACATTTGGATTTAAGGGTATTTTAATTACTGGTATTATAGGAACAACGATACATGAATTAAGTCACTACTTAATGGCCTTAATATTTGGACATAAAATAGTAGAAGTTAAATTATTTAGGCCAAGAGCAGCCGAGATTGATGGTGTACTAGGTTTTGTAGAGCATAGATATAATAAGAGAAGCTTATATCAAAGAATAGGCAACTTTTTCATTGGGATAGCTCCTATGATATTTGGAACAGTAGCAATAAGTATTAGCTTTAAACTATTACTTCCAGAGATGTTTTTAAAGTTAAATATTTCAGAGTACATAGATCTAATTAATACAAATAACCTACAAGATATATATTTACTTTTAAAACAAAATTCTAAACTGTTATTTAATATGGTTTTTAGTATATATAATTTAACTAATTTTAGATTTTGGATTTTTATATTCATAATGTATTCTATAAGTACACATATGTCTTTAAGTAAAGCAGATTTAAAAAACTCTAGTTATGGGTTAATATGTATATTTATAACTGCAATGTTTATTTCGTTGATATGTACAGTATTAAAAATAAACTTATTAGTATTACAATCAATATTTTTAAAATATAACTTATATTTAACTTGTTTCTTAGTGTTAGGGGTTATATTTGGTTTAATTAGTTTAGCAATTTCATTCTTGTTTTATATATGCAAGCGCTGATTATTGATTCTAAAGAATTATTTCAAAAACAACAATCTAAACAAAGATGAACGCTTTTTTAAAATAACAATAAATAACCTGAAATTTCAATTGGAATTTCAGGTTATTTTTATGCCCTAGTGTTTCATAAGGTAAGGGGTATATACTAGCTTTTTTCGTATCTTAGTAGTAACTTAAAATAATTTATATCATAAACTAAATATAGGGTATTAGAATAGATAAACAAGAGGTTGTTTTTAGGGGGTAGCTATGAAGGTAAGTATAATAATACCAGTATATAATGTTGAAAAGTATTTAGAAGAATGTATATTAAGTGCAATAAATCAAACATTAGATGAGATAGAAATAATAGCTATAGATGATAAATCAACAGATTCAAGTTTATACATATTAAACAAATACAAAGAAAAATATGATTTTGTAAAAGTGATTTGCAATGAAAAAAATATGGGTGTAGCTACTACTAGAAATATTGGAATACGCTATGCTAAAGGAGAATATATATACTTTTTAGATAGTGATGATTATATAGATTTAGAAGCAATGGAAATTTGTTATAAAAAAGCAAAAGAAAATGATTTAGATATAGTAACTTTTGATGCTAAGATGTTTAAAGATAAAGAATATAGAGGCTACGGGCTTAATGAAAATTATGAAAGAGATAAAATAATAAAATCTCAATGCATTAGCGGAGAAGATTTCTTCAATAAGTACTATCTACGAGGAGCGTATATGCCTACCGTAGGTTTAAATATTTATAAACGAGATTTTTTAATGGACAACAATCTTTTATTTTATGAAGGGATAATACATGAAGATGAGTTACACACATTTCAGACATTTTTACTAGCACAAAAAGTTGTGTATATACCAAAAAAATTATATGCTAGAAGAGTTAGAAAGAATTCTATCATGACATCCTCTCCAGGTAAAAAAAGAGTAGAAGGAATAGAAACAATATTAACAGAAAGTTATAAATTTTATATCAAAAATAAAGATAAACTAAAATTAGAAACAAGTCAAACAGTAATGAATTATAGAAAATTTATTTTAAATGCAGGTATTAGGATTTGTGACAATTGTAATTTGAATCAAGATAAAAGAAATCTAATTCAAAGTTTTGTAATTGATAATATTAGCACTGATTATAATGAATTAACAATTAAAAATAAAAGCTTAGATTTGATATCTAATAATAAGAAAAATATTTTATTTGTGATGTATAATTTGATCGATGGAGGAGCAGAAAAGGCTCTAATGTCAGTATTAGATAATCTAGACTATTCAAAATATAATGTGGATTTGATAGTTTTAGCAAAAGAACAAAGTTATTTATATGATATAAATGAAAATGTAAATGTAAAATATGTTTATGATACTATAACACAACTAAGTGAAGCTTATTTAAATGGTAAATTTGATTTATATATAGAACCAAAATATGACGTAGAAATAGATTATTTAACTGTATTTACAGCCTGGGTAATTGCTAGATTTGGAAACCCAAAAGCTAAGAAAATAAGTTGGATTCATAGTGATTTTAATTATATGGTAGGTGAAAACTCACCAGAGTATATAAATAATTTATATAATAGAATAGACGATATAATATGTGTATCTAATGGAGTTAAACAGTCATTTATAGATTTTGCAGGAAATAAGCTAAAGGATAAATTACAAGTAATCTATAATCCTATAGATGTAGAAAATATACGAAAATTATCATTGGAATATATAGAATATAAAAAGAGTAAATTTACACTAATGTCTATAGGTAGGTTATCTTGGGAAAAGGGATTTGATAGACTAATAAATGTTCATAAAAAGCTAATAGATGAAGGAATAGAGAATGAATTAATAATACTGGGAAGTGGTCCACAAGAACAAAACTTAAAAAACTTGATAAAGAAATTAAAATTAGAAGATAGCTGTAAAATTATTGGATATAAAAAAAATCCTTATCCATGGATTAAAATGTGTGATGTATTTATTTCATCATCTCATACAGAAGCATTATCATTAGTAATTATAGAAGCTATGGTACTAGAAAAGCCAATAGTTGCAACTAATACTAGTGGGTCTAGAGCTTTGTTTGAATATAATCTTGGATTAATGGTAAGGAGTAGTGAAGAAGGATTATATTATGGAATTAGAAATATGATATTAAATAAAGAATTAAGAGAATTATATATAAAAAATTTAAAAGAAGTAGATAAATTCGATTTTGATAAATCTGTTGTTATGCCACAAATAGAGGAATTATTTGATAGGGGGAAAAACATGATTTCTATAAGTTTGTGTATGATACTAAAAAATGAAGAAGATGTCATAGCAAGATGTTTGGATTGTGTAAAAGACATAGTAGATGAAATTATAATAGTTGATACAGGATCAACTGACAAAACTAAAGAAATAGTAAAAAATTATACTGATAAAATATATGATTTTGAATGGATAGATGATTTTGCAGCAGCTAGAAACTTTTCATTTAGCAAAGCCACAAAAGAATATATATTTTGGTTAGATGCAGATGAAGTATTGTTTAAAGAGGATCAAGTTAAATTATTAAAACTAAAAGAAAGTTTAAATTCTAATATAGATACAGTTACAATGACAGACCATAGGGGATTAAACGAAAATGGAGAGCCATTATTAAGATATAGAAGAAATAGATTAGTTAAAAGGAAAAATAGTTTTAAGTGGGTTGGATTTATACATGAGTATATTGGAGTTAGTGGAAATGTATATGAAAGTGATATAGCAGTAACACATCAAAAACTACATGATGTAGGAGATAGAAATCTTAGAATTTATAGAAATAAACTTAAGGAAGGGCGTACGTTATCTACAAGAGATATTTATTATTACGGAAAAGAACTTTATTATAATGGGTTTTATGATGAGGCTATAAAAGTACTTGAGCCATTTACAGATATGAATGTTTGGATAGAAGAAAAAATAGATGCCATGTGTAAGATATCTGATTGCTATTTTTATAAAGGTGATTATACTGAAACTAGAAAAAGTATATATAAAACTTTTGAATATACACGTCCTAGAGCAGAAGCAGTTTATAGGATAGCATATGCATTTGAGAAAGAATGTCGATATGAAGAAGCAATAGATTGGTATGAAAGTATATTGAATTTAGAAATGCCGAAAGGGTGTTATGGATTTATTTCTCCGGAATATTGGACTTGGAAACCACATCTTCAACTTACGGTATGTTATTATAAATTGAATAATATAGAAAAAGCTATATACCATCATAAGAAGGCATACGAAATTAATCCTAAGAATGAGTATATATGTAAGAATGAGCAATTCTTTAATAGATAAAGTTGTGGATATGACAGGTAACAACACTGAAGTATATACCATATATTAATAATGATAGTAACCATAGTTGCTAAATATATTATAGGTGGAGATGCAAATGGAGAAATATGTAAAGAACAAGTGTAATCAGTGTAATCCTTGTGATTGTTGTAATCCTTGTAGTCCTTGTGATTGTTGTAATCCTTGTGATCCTTGTGATTGTTGTGATCCTTGTGATTGTTGTCATTGTTGTTATTGTTGTTGTGAAGGACCTAAAGGACCAACGGGAGATCCAGGACCAACGGGAGATCCAGGACCAACAGGAGATCCAGGA
>NZ_DATIRC010000099.1:0-13874 GCF_035470145.1 Romboutsia sp. | reverse complement strand
TATGATAAATGGACTGAGTAAATATGATGTAAACAATTTAAGTGAAAAATATAAACCTATTATAAATAAATATTTTTCATATAGTTTAACCAACATAAAAAAAGAAGATATAAACCTATATAATGAGATAATAGAAAATAGAAAAGAAGCTTTTGAGAAAGAATATAAAAATCTTGAATTAGAACTTAGAGAATATAAGGAAGTTGATTTTACAAATAAAGGAAGTAGTAATAAAATAACTTTATTTAAAGATAGCAAAGATATAAATTTATCATTTATTGAGGAAGGAAATAAACCAAAATATAATAATGAAATAGCAATAACTAAGATGTATGCTAAAAAAAATGATATACATATAGGAGATAAAATAAGTATAAAAGGAAAAGAATATACTGTTAGTGGGATGGTATTATTTTCAGACAATACATTACCGATAAGTGGAAGTGATTTTATAATAGATAACTCAAAAATCACTCTTGGATTAGTTAATGATGAAGAATATGAAAATATAAAAGGAAAAGAAATGTTTCATTTTTCTGGTGTGGTAAAAGGAAAAAATGAATATAGAATGATTAATGAAGACTTCAAGAGAGAAAGAAATGAAATTTTAAATGATTTTAATAAAGAGGTAAATAAGACTTATAGAGATAAAGAAGATTTAAATTTTATAACTAATATAACTTTAACTGAAAATCAAATGAGAAGTGGAGCTATATATGAAGAGTTAAAGGGCGGTCAAGGAGCTACTATTGGTATAAGTATAATAATTTCAAGCATTGCAGTGATGATAGTTCTTATACTTGTTTACAAAGTAGTAAAAAATGAAAAAACTCAAATTGGATTGTTAAAAGCAATAGGATATTCTAGATATGATATTTTAACTCCTTATATCGTATTATTATTTATAATAGCCTTTCCTATGCTATTATTAGGATATATAGGAGGAATATATGCAGCTTACCCTATGAAAAACTTTTATTTAGAGTTTTATTTAATACCAGATGGAAATATTAAAACTAATATATCAGTGTTATTTGTATCTATAATAGTACCAATAGTAGTTATAATAGGTCTTTGTGCATTTATAATAAATAAAATGCTATCTAAAAAAGCAATAGATTTATTAAAAGTATCTGAAAAAGAAAAGATAAGTAAGCTTAATAAGTTTGTGAATAAACTATTAAAAAATGCAAAGCCACAAACTAAATTCAAATATTCATTTATATTTGCTAATACTTCTAAGTTTTTTGTATTTTTTATAGGAATAATATTTTCTTCGATGCTTATAATTATGAGTTTCATGATGAGTGATTTTTTTGATAAGATGGTAACAGAATACTATGAATCAGTAGATTATGTATATGAAGGATATATTGATTTAACAAAAGACTATCCAAAACTACAAGATAATCAAGAAAAATTTATTATTGTAGAAAATGCACAATATAAAGACGAAAATATAAGTATAAGAGGAATTAGTAAAGACAATAATCTTCACAGATTATTTGATAAAAGAGAAAATGATATAACAAAGAACTTAATTAATGGCGTAATAGTAAATAATAGTTTTAGCATTATGTATGATATAAAAGTAGGAGATAAAATAAAAATATCTATAAATGATAAGCAATATGAAAGAAAAGTAACATCTATAAGTAAAGATTATTCAGATCCTAAAGCTTATTTTGAAATAGATGATTTGAGCAAAATAATAGTGGATGCTAATAATACATATAATTTAGATGATGATGAATTTTATAATGGAGTTTATTCTAAAGAAAAACTAAATGAAAAAGAGTATGCTTCAATTATAAATAAAGAAGATATAATGGAACAATCTCAACTTATGCAAGGGTTTATTAAAGTTTCTATTTATGGAATGATATTTAGTGCTATATTTATAGCAGTAATAGTTTTATATGTACTTACAACTTTGACAATAGAAGATAATTATTATAGTATATCGTTACTTAAGGTAATGGGGTATAACAAAAAAGAAGTTAACTCTATGATGCTAAATAGCTATTTGATATATTCAATAGTTTCTTATTTAATAAGTATACCAATAACTGTATATGGATTTGGAGCAATGATAAAATATATGGGAAAAGTATTTAAAATAGTTATGCCGTTTGAATTTGAAATATGGCATGGGATAGTAGGGCTTATAGCCATACTTTTTATATTTATTATTGGCTCACGTGCAGCTAAAAAAAGAATTGAAACAGTACCTCTACAAGAAGTACTTAAAGCTTATAGCGAATAATGCTTTAATTTATTTTTAAAATAATAAAAGAGTGAAGTTTTATGAATTATTTTTTATAACATAGAAACTTCACTCTTAAATTTTAGTTTTAATAAAAAGTTAAATAATATCTATAGTGAAATGACTTATAAGTTATTATAGAATATGCTTATTTAAAAAGGCTATATATTATTCCTGTATGTTCATTTAATATATTTATACCGATTAAAATTAAAATTAACCCACCTATCATTTGAGCATAGCTTTTAAATACATTTCCAATTTTTTTTCCAATCAGAACACCCATAAAACACATTAAAAATGTTATAATTCCTATAGCTAAGCAGATAGGAATTATATTAATGCTTAAAAATGCAAAGCTGACTCCTACAGCCAAAGCATCTATACTAGTTGCAATTGATAATACTATAAGCTCCTTATTATCTAACATAGAAGAACTATTGTTATCATCATCTTCTCTAGCATCAAATATCATTTTAATACCAATAAAGCTTAATAAAAAAAGAGCTACCCAATGATCAAATGACTTTATATAAGACTCAAATCTAATACCAAGAGACCAACCAATTAAAGGCATAACCCCTTGAAATATCCCAAAGAAAAATGCTATTTTAGCTGCTATAGAATAATTTATCTTTTTTAGAGTAATTCCTTTAGTAACAGAAACTGCAAAGGCATCCATTGAAAGCGCAAATGCAGTAAGGAAAATACTTACAATTCCCATTAAAATTCCTCCTTAGATTTAAAAACATGGCTAATCATATTTTATAGTAATAAGTATAAAAATATTCATATTATTTAATTACAACAAGAGGTATAATTTAAAACTGGAAAATGAAGTAATAGTATTAAAAAATATCATATAGTAAACATGGTAAAACATATATAAATATATAACGTAAAATATTGTACAAACTGAAGTATACCGAGATGAGAAGTTTTAATTAAATTAGGGGGATATGCAATGGATAATTTAATGAAAAATCAAAAAACACTTATGATAAGCTCTAACGATAAGGATAATAATTTAAATATAAGTTGTGCGGCATATGTATACAAAAAAAATAAAATATATATATACATAAGCAAAATAGCAAAGCATTACGATAACTTATTAATTAATCCTAAAATTTCTGTTATGATAATAGAAGATGAAAAAGATGCTAAAACTGTATTTGATAGAAAAAGAATTTCACTAAAATGTATTGCTAATAAAATTGAACATGAATCTAAAGACATATTTAAACTATTTGATGAAAGTCATGGTGCTAAGATGATGAAGATTTTAAAAACTATGGATTTTGATATATTTGAGCTTGAAATACTAAATGGAAGATTTATAGCAGGTTTTAGTAAAGTATTTGATATATATATAAAAGAAAATGAATTTGTGCTTAAAGCAGTAAATTATCAACAACATACAAAAAAATAGACAGAATAAAAATAGCTTGGATATAAAATTATAACCAAGCTATTTTATATGAAAGTAATTTTTATTATGTTATAATATTTAATTATATAAAGAATAAGGAGTATTATGGAAATGAAAAAAGCTAATTATTATGTGCTTGTATCAATTATATTAATTGCAATGTCTTGTATAATGTTTTTTATACATTATATGATATTTGGTCAAGCGGTGAATACAGCGTATTATTCTCTTATGAATCTATGTTTTATACCTATAAATAGTTTGGTAGTAACAATAATCCTTGAAAGAATAATAGATCATAAGGCTAAGGAAGAAAGAGTGAATAAGCTAAATATGTTAGTAGGAATATTTTTTACTGAAGTAGGGTGTAAACTAATGCACTTAATAATAAATGCTGATAAGGAGGCTAAAAATTCTATAACGTGTTTTGATAATTTAGATAAGATAGGGTTTGATTTATTAAAGCATGAATATAAGATAGATATAAAAGAAATTGATTTAGAAGCTTTAAAAACTATTTTGATAGATAATAGCAGTTTACTTATAAACTTAATCAGTAATGAAAATTTACTACAACATGAGATATTTACAGATTTACTTATGTCGGTAGTTCACTTAAGAGATGAACTTGTATTTATGGAAAATAATGAAACTAACGATATTGATATAACTCATTTAGAAAATGATATTATGAGAGTATATAAAAATATTACGATTCAATGGATTCATTATCTTGAATATTTGAATAAGTTTTATCCGTTTTTATATAATAATGCAATAAGAATTAATCCATTCAAATTTAAATAAAAGTAGCTATCTTTAATAATTAAAGATAGCTACTTTTATTTATATATTATTCACTATTTAAGTATAATGAAAAAGTTATTTTAAAGTTTAGATGTAAAGTGAGATTTTATACTTAAATAAAAAACAAAAGAATCTTTAAAAGATTTCAAGTCAAGTCCTAAAAGTTCTTTTATTTTTTCTAATCTGTATATAAGAGTGTTTCTATGTAAAAATAAAGAAGAAGAAGTTTTAGAAATATTAAGATCATTTTCTATAAAGCTAACTCCTGTATGCAATAAATTTTCATCTATATTTTTAATGCTTTCAAAATCGATTAAATTACAAAAAGACTTTTCTTTTCCTATTAAAGATATAGCTTTATACATGGTTAAATCATGTAAGGTCATGAATTTACTTAAACTAGTATCAATATTTAAAAGTGGTAGAATTTCATCTAAAATAGATAGTCTAAAATTAAAGATATCCATATCATTTATTTTACCTAAATAAGCAATGTAAGTATTACTATAAGTTTCTGACTCAATTACTCCTGGGGTAGAGCAGTCTATATCTAATACGTCATTGGAATTTAATATTATATATTGATTATATTCAAAAATATCTATATCTTCATATAAATTATATACAACCCTTTTTAAATTATCAAATTCTAAATTTTGTTGATGAATTAAATAGAAGTGTCCATTAATATTATCAAAGACAAACCTGTCCTTCATTTCGATTATATATGTTTTATTATTAAAATTTACTACTTTTTGATCACTCTTTAAATTCTGGTTACTATATTCAAAAATACTAATTTTTTTATTTGTTTCCTTTTCAAAAAATTCTATTAAATTTTGCATAAAATCACCCCTAAAGTATTATGTAATGAAAAAAGTAAGATGATTTAATCATCTTACTTTAATATATCATCAAGTGGTATTTATTTATATAAGATTTAAAAATAACCTTAATTATCTTATGGCTTGTTGAGTTTCTTTATCGAATACATGTATTCTGTGTTTATCCATAGCAAGTTTTAACTTATCTCCTATGTTTATTCTGTATCTACCATCGAATCTAGCAGTTATACTGTCCTTTCCAGTTTTTAAGTAAGCGTATATTTCAGCCCCCATAAGTTCTCCAAGCTCAACTGTAGCCTCAAAAGAACTATCTAAACTATTTTCAACAAATACATCCTCTATATGTATATCTTCAGGTCTTATACCTAAAATAACTTCTTTGCCTATATATCCATTTTCTATTAAAGCAGTACATTCGCCTTTGTTTAAAGCTATATCTAAAACTTCATTTTGTGCATGTATTTCACCGCTTTTATCAACTAAAGTAGCTTCTATAAAGTTCATTTGAGGAGCTCCTATAAATCCTGCAACGAACATATTGTTTGGCATATCATATACATCTTGTGGGGTAGCTATTTGCTGAACTATACCATCTTTCATAACAACTATTCTATCAGCCATTGTCATAGCTTCAACTTGGTCATGTGTTACGTATATAAATGTAGTACCAAGAGATTTATGTAATTTAGTTATTTCAGTTCTCATAGCTGTTCTAAGCTTTGCATCTAAGTTTGATAAAGGCTCATCCATTAAGAATACCTTAGGATTCCTAACTATTGCACGTCCAAGTGCAACCCTTTGTCTTTGTCCTCCTGATAAAGCCTTAGGCTTTCTATCAAGTAACTTTTCTAAATCTAATATTCTAGCAGCATCCCTAACTTTTTTATCTATTTCATCTTTAGGCATTTTTCTAAGTTTAAGAGCAAATGCCATATTATCATATACTGATAAGTGAGGATATAATGCGTAGTTTTGGAAAACCATTGCTATATCTCTATCTTTAGGGTCAATTTCGTTTACAACTTTATCTCCTATGTATAATTCACCAGAGCTTATTTCTTCAAGTCCAGCTATCATTCTTAAAGTAGTAGATTTACCACAACCTGATGGTCCAACTAAAACTACAAATTCTTTATCTTCGATATTTATATTTACGTCTTTAACTGCATTAAATCCGTTTGAATACGATTTACATATATTTTTTAAAATTACCTCTGCCATAATTATTCTCCCCTTATTTTAAAATGAATTTTATTTGAATACTTAAGTGAGTTTCTGTATCACTTGTTAAATTCATATTATCAGAAAAATGTTTTCCTGAGAATGTATAAAATGACTAAAATTTTTTAGATAAAATATACAACCGATTGCATAAATGATAAAAAATTTATAGATTTATGTTTAGAGTAGCAAGACCCGGGTATATATATACTATCTTAACATTAATAAAAATAAATTTTAATATATATGGATAATAGGAGGAATAAAATTATGAAAAAATTTATATGTAAGCCATGTGGTTGGGTATACGAAGGTGAAACTGTACCAGAAATATGTCCAGTTTGTAAAAAAGGATCAGAAGCATTTGAAGAAATGAAAGGTGAAATGACTTGGGCAGATGAACATAGAATAGGTGCTGCTAAAGGGGTAGATGAAGAAATATTAGAAGGATTAAGAGCTAACTTTGTTGGGGAATGTAGCGAAGTAGGAATGTATCTAGCAATGAGTAGACAAGCAGATAGAGAAGGATATCCAGAAGTTGCAGAAGCATACAAGAGAATAGCTTTCGAAGAAGCAGAACACGCTGCTAAATTTGCAGAGTTATTAGGGGAAGTAGTTGTTGCTGATACTAAAGCAAATTTAACTGCAAGAGTTGAAGCTGAATACGGAGCAACTGAAGGAAAATTAAAAATAGCAAAAAAAGCTAAGGAATTAGGATTAGACGCTATACACGATACAGTTCATGAAATGTGTAAAGATGAAGCTAGACATGGTAAAGCATTCTTAGGATTATTAGAAAGATATTTCAAAAAAACTAATTAAACTATAATTATTAAAAGAAAAAAGTTACCTTTTGTAGAGGTAACTTTTGTTTGTTAAAAATACTTAAATTTATATAAGTAAATATGCGTCAAATAAATTAACTTAATAAATAATTAATTTTCAAAAAAATTACCCAAAGATCCTAAAATACTACCTTCACCTTTTTGATCTCCATAAGCTTGAGGAGCAGATGCAAACACTTTAGAAGCTAATCTACTAAATGGCAAGCTTTGAATCCAAACATCACCAGGTCCAGTTAAAGAAGCAAAGAAAACTCCTTCTCCTCCAAATAAAGTATTTTTTATACCACCAACAAACTCTATATCATATTTAATATCTTTAGTCATTGCCACTAGACATCCTGTATCAACTTTTAGTTTTTGACCATGTTGTAATTCTTTTTTTATAATAGTACCACCAGCATGAATAAAACATAAACCATCACCTTCTAGTTTTTGAAGAATGAATCCCTCACCACCGAAGAAGCCTACACTAAGTTTTTTCTTGAAATCTATACCAACACTAACTCCCTTAGCGGCACATAAAAAAGCATCTTTTTGGCAAATTAGCTTTCCACCGAGTTGAGACAAATCAACAGGTATAATTTTACCAGGATAAGGGGAAGCAAAAGATACTCTTTCTTTTTCATGACCTTCATTTGTAAAGGAAGTCATAAAAAGACTTTCTCCAGTTAAAACTCTTTTAGCAGCACCTCCTAAAGCACCAAATAATCCAGGACTACCTTTTTTACTACCGTCACCAAATATAGTTTCCATCATAATATTTTGGTCCATCATCATCATAGCACCAGCTTCAGCAATTACAGTTTCTTTTGGATCTAATTCTATTTCTACAAATTGCATATCATCCCCATGCAATTTGTAATCTAGTTCATGAGATTTCATTTATATACCTCCTATAAGTAAATTATATTAAAGAATAAATCTGTTTATTTTATATTATACCATTAACGTATACCATTAAGAGTTATTTTAAAACATATTAATACGACAATATAATTGATCTGATTTTATAAAAATATACAAAAATAATTTTTTACTTATATAAAAAGCAGTTAATCTTTATATTATATGAGATTATAATAAGTAGAGTTTATAATGATTTAAATAATTTTAAAAAAAATATATAAATATATGTTTAAGGTGTTAGATACCGGGTATCTATATATTATAACAACAATAATTATTAAATTTAAAATATATATAAATTAGGAGGAGTTAATTATGAAAAAGTTTGTTTGTACAGTATGTGGATATATACATGAAGGGGAAACAGCACCAGAAGCTTGTCCAGTATGTAAAGTAGGAGCTGAAAGGTTCAATGAAATGAGTGGAGAAATGGTTTGGGCAGATGAACATAGAATAGGTGTAGCAAAAGGTGTAGATGAAGAAGTACTAGAAGGATTGAGAGCTAACTTTGTTGGAGAATGTAGCGAAGTAGGAATGTACCTAGCTATGGCTAGACAAGCAGATAGAGAAGGATATCCAGAAGTTGCAGAAGCTTATACTAGAATAGCTTTTGAAGAAGCTGAACATGCGGCTAAATTTGCAGAATTATTAGGAGAAGTAGTAGTAGCAGACACTAAAGCTAATTTAACAGCAAGAGTTGAGGCTGAGTATGGAGCAACTGAAGGAAAATTAAAAATAGCTAAAAGAGCTAAAGAACTAGGATTAGATGCTATACATGATACAGTACATGAAATGTGTAAAGATGAAGCAAGGCATGGTAAAGCATTCTTAGGATTATTAGAAAGATACTTTGGAAAAAATTAATATAACTATTAACATGAAAGGGGCTGTCTAAAAATATAAGACAGCTCTTTTTATATACTAAGGGAGATTATAAATTATCTGATTTGTGGATAAGTTACAATCTTAACCACTAAACTTGAAATAGTTCGCTAACACGTTGCTCAAGCAATGTAACTGGTTTGTAGATCATTGGATAGTTAAATTTTTATAAAAAAGAGCGTCTCTGTTAATGATTAAAGTTAAAAAATATAAAAACTATTGAAAACATTTTCAAGGTATGATATATTCATATCAAGATAAATTAAAAAGTGCCAATGAATGGCATATATTTTTTTGAAATTTGCGCAAGCGATTGCACAAATTGGGAGGTAAATATGTATAAAAAATGGTGGAAAGAAGCAGTTGCTTATCAAATATATCCGCGTAGTTTTATGGACTACAACAATGATGGAATTGGAGATTTAAAGGGAGTAATATCAAAGCTTGATTATTTAAAAGACTTAGGAATAGATGTAATATGGATATGTCCAATGTATAAATCACCAAATGATGATAATGGATATGATATAAGTGATTATCAAGATATAATGGATGATTTTGGAGATATGAATGATTTTGATAAGTTATTAAGCGAGGTTCATAAAAGAGGAATGAAACTTATAATAGATCTAGTAATAAATCATACAAGTGATGAACATCCATGGTTTATAGAATCAAAATCTTCAAAAGACAATCCTAAAAGAGATTGGTATATTTGGAGAGAAGGTAAAGAATATAAAGAACCAAATAACTGGGAAAGTATATTTAAAGGCTCTGCTTGGGAGTATGACGAAAATACAGAAGAATATTTTTTACATTTATTCAGTAAAAAACAACCAGATTTAAACTGGAAAAATGAAGATATGAGAAATGAAGTATATAACATGATGAACTGGTGGTTAGATAAAGGTATAGATGGATTTAGAGTAGATGCTATAAGTCATATAAATAAAGAGGAAGGTTTATTAGATATTGAAAATCCAGATAATTTAAAGTATGTACCGTCATTTAGTAAGCATATGAATGTAGATGGAATACATGATTACTTAAAGGAAATAAAAGAAAATACTTTTGATAAATATGACATAATGACAGTAGGAGAAGCAAATGGTGTAAAAGCTGAAGAAGCTGATTTATGGGTAGGAGAAGAAAATGGTAAATTTAATATGCTATTCCAGTTTGAACATTTAGATTTATGGAATTGTGATAATGGAAAATCATTTAATGTACGTAATTTAAAGAAAGTATGGAATAAATGGCAAACTAATTTAGCTACCAGTGGATGGAATGCACTTTATATAGAAAATCATGATGTTACAAGAATTGTATCATCTTGGGGAAATGATAAAGAATATTTAAAGGAAAGTTCAAAAGCATTAGGTTTAGTATATTTTATGCATAAAGGAACTCCTTTTATATATCAAGGTCAAGAAATTGGTATGACAGATGTTAAGTATAATGATATAAATGAATATAATGATGTAAGAACAAAAAATGAGTATAATGAATTGATTCAATTAGGGATTGATTGTAAAGAAGCTTTAGAGGCAGTCGCATTATCATCAAGAGATAATACTCGTACACCAATGCAGTGGAATCGTAGTTTAAATGGTGGATTTAGCAAAGGACAACCATGGATAAAAGTAAATCCAAACTATGTTAATATAAATGTAGAAAGTCAACTAAGTGATGAAAATTCTATTCTTAACTTTTATAAAAAAATGATAAAAATAAGGAAAAAAAGTGAGTGCTTAGTATATGGAGATTATAAATTAATATTAGAAGAAGATGAAAAAATATTTGCATATGAAAGAGTTTTAGGTGATGAGAAGTTCTTAGTAATATGTAATCTAAGTAGTGATGAAACAAATTATGAATATAAAAAATTAAATCTAAAATACAATAACTTAGTACTTTCTAATTATGAAGTAAACTCTCATGATGATTTAACTCAACTAAAGTTAAAGCCATGGGAAGCGAGACTTTATAAAATATAGTATAAAATTGATATAGTTTTTATAACTAGCGCAATTAATATAGTCTTTATATCGAAACAAAATATACAGAAAAGAGGGAGAATTTATGAGTACACAATTAGGTAAGAAAAAACTAATATCATTTGATTTCTGGCAAAAGTTTGGTAAGGCATTATTAGTAGTTATAGCAGTTATGCCAGCCGCAGGTTTAATGGTATCTATCGGTAAATTAATAGGAATGACATCAGATGCACATTTTGTAATGACAATTGCAAGAGTTGTAGAAGATATTGGTTGGGGAATTATCGGAAATTTACATGTACTATTTGCAGTTGCAATAGGTGGATCGTGGGCTAAAGACCGTGCAGGTGGATCATTTGCAGCATTAATAGCATTTATATTAATAAATCGTATAACAGGAGCAATATTTGGAGTAAATGGGGATATGTTATTAGACCCAAGTGCAACAGTAACTTCATTAATGGGATCACAACTTATAGTTAAAGATTATTTTACTTCTATATTAGGATCACCAGCGCTTAACATGGGCGTATTCGTTGGGATAATATCAGGGTTCTTAGGAGCTGTTTTATACAATAAGTACTACAACTATGATAAGTTACCTCAAGCTTTAGCATTCTTTAATGGAAAACGTTTTGTACCATTTGTGGTTATATCAGGTTCTGTAGTTTCGGCAATTGTTTTATCTATAGTTTGGCCATTTATACAAGGTGCATTAAATTCATTTGGTATGTGGATTGCAACATCAAAAGATACGGCACCAGTACTTGCTCCATTTGTTTATGGGACACTTGAAAGATTATTATTACCATTTGGTCTTCACCATATGATAACGGTACCTATGAACTATACGGAACTAGGTAGTGTGTATGAAATAGCGACAGGTGCAGCAGCAGGAACTGTAGTTGCAGGACAAGACCCATTATGGTTAGCTTGGATAGCAGACTTAATAAACTTCAAGGGTTCAGGTGATATAGCATCTTACAACGAATTATTAAATACTATAACACCAGCTCGTTTCAAAGCAGGACAAGTTATATTATCAACAGCATCGCTTGCTGGTATATCAATGGCAATGTATAAAAATGTTGATATCGATAAATTAAAGAATTATAAACCAATATTCTTATCAGCATTACTTGCATGTTTCTTAACAGGTGTTACAGAACCAATTGAATTTATGTTCATGTTTGTATCACCAATATTATATGTAGTATATGCAATACTTACAGGACTAGCATTTGCACTTGCTGATATAATAAATTTAAGGATTCATGCTTTTGGATTTATAGAGTTTTTAACTCGTACACCAATGTTAATAAAAGCAGGATTAACTATGGATTTAGTAAACTTTATATTATCTTGCGTATCATTCTTTATACTTAACTTTGTAACTTTCAATTTCTTAATAAAGAAATTTGATATAGCAACACCAGGGCGTAAGGGTAATTATATAGAAGAAGGTTCCCAATCATCTAAAGATAATAAAAGTGTAGTAGGAGATGAATTATCAAGCCAGATAATAGGTTTATTAGGTGGAGCTGATAATATAGAAGATGTTGATGCATGTATGACTCGTTTAAGAGTAACAGTAAAAGATATATCATTAGTAGGAAATGAAAAAGATTGGAAACAAGCGGGAGCATTAGGACTTATATTAAAAGACAAAGGAGTTCAAGCAGTATATGGACCAAAGGCAGACGTTCTTAAGTCAAATATATTAGATGTGTTAGGAGCATAGAAATTGAGATTATTAACACTTAATTGTCATTCATGGCAAGAAGAAAATCAACTAGAAAAGATCAAATATATAGCAAGTGTGATAAAAGAGAATAATTATGATGTTATAGCACTACAAGAAGTTAGCCAACTAGTAAGTGAAGATATTGTTTATAGCAATATTAAGAAAGATAATTTTGCATTATTAATAAATAAAGAGCTAAAAAAACTTGGAATAAATGAATATGAATTTTTCTGGGATATGTCTCATATTGGATATGATGTATATGAAGAGGGGCTTTGTGTAATGACAAAGCTTCCTATAAAAGAAAATAAAAGTTTTTATATTTCTAAAGGTGAAGATATAAAGTATTGGAAAACTAGAAAAATAACAAAAATAAAAATTGATTATAATGGAAAAGATATAAGTTTTTATTCATGCCATTTAGGATGGTGGACTGATGAAGAAGAACCATTTGTATATCAATTTGACAACCTAATTGAAGACGTGCAAAAAGAAGAACTGGCATTTATCATGGGAGATTTTAACAATAGTGCAACAATAAGAAAAGAAGGCTATGATTATATGTTAGAAAAAGGGATGATAGATACTTATAACATAGCAAAAGATAAAGATAGTGGAGTAACAGTTAAAGGAAAAATAGCAGGTTGGGACAAAAATAAAGAAGATTTAAGATTGGATATAATGCTTGCGAATAAAGAAGTAGATGTTTTATTTTCAAAGGTGATTTTCAATGGAAAAAATAAAGAAGTAGTATCAGACCACTTTGGGGTTGAAGTACAAATTAATATTTAAGCATACTAAAAAAGCTGTATTAGGTATATGTGAAATTTTACCATAATACAGCTTAATTTATAGTCTAATAATTTTTGCCACTTTTCATTTGTTTACTTAAGTATCCACCCTTAAATTGTGTCAAGTCATAAGAGACT
>NZ_DATIRC010000098.1:0-22124 GCF_035470145.1 Romboutsia sp. | reverse complement strand
TAAGTTTGAAGCATCAACAAAACTTACTTCTACTCCAAATCTTTTTAATCCATGATTTAATAATGCAAAAGTACATCCATATAAAGTTTTACTAGCAACTATATGATCTCCTGCCTTTAAAGCAGTCCATAATGCTGAACTAATTGCTCCCATTCCTGAAGCTGTAGACATACAAGCTTCAGCACCTTCTAATAAAGCTACCTTTTCCTCTAATTGAGTATTAGTAGGATTTCCTAATCTTGAATATATATATCCCCCTTCTTCTAAAGCAAATCTTCTTCCACCTTGTTCTGCACTATCAAATACAAACGTTGATGTTTGGAATATAGGTGTTGTTAATGCCCCTGATACTGGATCCTTATGATGTCCCCCATGTATTGCCTTAGTAGCAAAGTTCATTGTTTCTAAATTTTTCATTATTAGTTCCCCCTTTGATGTTATTTATTGGTGAATCAAAGCATTTCTTTGAAAACGCTTGTCTTTCTTTATCAAAAGAATAACATGTATGGTATTTTTTGTAAATACGCTTTCCTGAAGTTTAATTTTTCTAAATTTTCTACAACTAAATAACTTTGCTATTTTCCATATATCATCGATAAGATAAACTTTAAAATATTCCTTCTAATTTAAGTAATATTTCTTTTATACTTATTTTATCTCCTGCATATCCTACCATTTTTCCATTTTTTCCAATCACTCTGTGACAAGGTATTATTATTACTATGTTATTTAATCTATTCGCTTGACCTACTGCTCTTACGGCTTTTTCATTATTTATAGCTTTAGCAATATCACTATAGCTTCTTGTTTGACCATAAGGTATTTTTAAAAGTTCATTGTAAACACTTTTTCTAAATTCTGTAGTTTCTATATTAATAGGTAAATTAAAATGTTTTCTTTTTTTATTAAAATATTCATCTAACTGTTTTACAGTTTCTTTACATATTTCTTTATCTTCTTTTATATTATTTTTCTCAATATATTTATTAAATTCTTCTTCGTCTATAAGAACTCTTTCTACTCCTTTGTCACTAACTACTATGTATAATTTTCCTATTATAGATTCATATCTATCATATCCTATATTTTTCATAATCTATTCTCCTAATTTATAATATTATAAACCTATTAATAATTATCTTTTAATTTAAAATAAAGCGTATGAATTATTATATTAATTCATACGCTAAATATTAAAACATGTCTTATATCAAGTTTTTATTATTTGGATTATAACATATTCTTATATATTATTAACATTATATTCACTTGATAACTTATCCTGATATGTTCCTACTAATTTAGATAACCCTTCTTTTATTTCATATTCACTTGGTAATATAACAATTCTTCTAGCATCTAATATAAACTTACTTTCTTTTGTTACAATTGTATTACTAGATATCTTTTTATTAACACTGCCCTTCATATCAAGAAGTAACTTTGCAACTTCACCCTTAGTTATATTTTTTAATATTATACGTGATTCTTTTTCTGTTAATAAATTATCATAACTAGCTTTTTCCAACTCTTCATTAAACATTTCCATAATTAATTGAGTATCACTTTTTATATATTTATCAGATATAAATTTACTACCTTTCATAAATCCTAATACTAAAACTATAATAGTAATCATATTTAAAATTGTAAATATCATGTTATTATCAATAATTTCCTCATCATTAGTTAAACCTTGTATTAATATAACCGCTAAAACTGAGCCAAGAATACCTACAGACAAACCTATAATTTTAACAATATTTCCTTTTCCGTCTAATCCAACAATATGTGTATTACTGTCTATGACATACTTTTTTAATTTGTATAACTCTATATCTATCATAGAGTCTATGGTCTGTAAGTTTTTAGCGAACTTAATATATGATGTTGCATCTACCGTATTATCTAAACTTAATCCTCTTATAAACTCTTCTCCATAAACTTTAATCGCTCTTACTATTGATTTTAATAGAGCTTCTTCTCTTGACTCACCATTCCATAATGATAAAGCATACTCTATGCTCCCTGAAATTCCTAATATATGATTACACTCTATACTACCATCAATTTCAAAAAAATCTAATCCTTTTATTTTTCCTTCATTTGCTATATTCCTAGCTTGAGTATAAGTTAAACTTCCCCTTCTTAATATTTCTTTTGGATCAATTACATTTTGAGTTATACCTTCTCTTACTCTATCTTCAAAATCACTTATTGCTTCTTCATACTTATCACAAGGTATTTCTATGTTAATAGGTGATCCGTCTTCATTTATATATCTTAATTCTCCATAGCTTAAACAAGCATCTACACATCGTTCACCAGTACTATTATATTTACTTTTCAATACTTTCGCCATATATCATCGTCCATCCTTTGCTATATAAGCATTGCTTCTAAGCTAGAGTTTTCACTAGCTCTTCTTCACCTAGTATACTAGTTATTTTTACCCCAAAATTTTGATCTACTATTACAACTTGACCATATGCTATTTTTTGACCATTTACAAATATTTCTACTTCTTCACCCTCAAATGTATCTAATTCTATTAAAGATCCCTTAGTTAGTTCAAATATTTCTCTTAGACTCATTTTCGTTCTACCTAATATTGCAGTAACCTTTAATGGTATATCCAATACTCTTTCAAATTTTTCATTCATATATTACACTCCCTTTTTTATACTATCAATTATAACAAGCCCTTTTTTATTCTTTATAAGTCCAGGCTTATATCTTTATGTCTCGAGTCATAATATTTGTAGTTAAATTATAAACTTGAAGTTTATTTTAACATACTAACACCTTCGTAAATTTTATTTTCCTTGTAGATTGTTTATCATTGACCACATTTCATCTACAGCTTTAATTCCGCTACTATTAGATTGAAATGTTCTTTGTGCCATAATTAGATCTGTCATTTCATTTTGCATACTTACATTAGACATCTCTATATATCCTTGCATTATATTTGGGTTATCTGTAATTTTAACTTCAGTATCCTTAATTGGAACAAATAAACTATCTCCCACTGATATAAAATCATTATTGCCTTTTGACTCATATAAGTTTATTTTACCAATTTCTTGCTTATTTAGAAATACCTGTCCTAATTTATTTATATTTAATTCTCCATCTCCTAAGTCTATTTCATTATATCCCATACCATTATTAAATTCTATATCTAATATATTTCCATTATCATCTACTAATCTACCAGAAGAGTCTAAGTTAAGTTCTCCATTTCTTGTATATGCATACGTTCCATCTGGCCTTATAACTCTAAATAACCCTTCTCCATCTATTGCTATATTTGTTTTTATACTAGTATTTTTTAAAGATCCTTGATTAAAATTCCTAGTCGTTTGAGATACCTTAACTCCTGTGCCAGTTATAGAATCATGTGAATTATTAGGATATGATGGTCTATTTAAAGTTTCTTTATATAAATCTAAGAATCCAATATCTAATTTTTTATATCCTGTTGTCTGTGCATTTGTTATATTATTTGATATTATATCTATTTTGCCTTGACTTGCAATCATTCCACTTTTACTATTATGCATTATATTATACATTTTCTATTTCTCCTTACCTCACAGTTCCTATTTCATTAGCAATTTTACTAAGAGTTGAATCAATAGTTTGTATTACCTTTTGATTTGCCTCAAATTCTTTAACAGTTTCCATTAATAAAGCTGTTGTATTTATATAGTCAACATTAGAAGTTTCTAAATAACCTTGTTTTATATAAAATTTATTAGCTTGTGTTGGATTTTCTCCAGAATACAAATTATCTCCTACTTTTTTTAAGGTATCATAGTCATCAAAATCAACGATATTGAAGCTATATTTTTCTATACCATTTACACTTATATTGTTATTTGGCGTAACATGAATTTTATCATTACCTATATTTATAGGTTCTATATTTCCAGTAGTTTTGTTTAATCCCATAACATTGTGGCCCGCATTTGTTACAAGATATCCTTGACTATTAACTTTAAAAGATCCATCTCTTGTAAAAAATGTTTTTCCATTTGTATCTTGAACTTGAAAAAATCCGTTTCCATCTAATGCAAAATCAGAATTATTTTCAGTAGAAATATGAGTTCCTTGTTCATAACTTGTGACAGTATCATCAATACTTACTCCAAAGCTTAAACTACCTAAAATTTGTTTGTTTGAAGCACCATTTATATAATTATCATTATTAGATAAAGTTACTTCATCAAAATTTTTAGATACTAGTGTTTCTTCTTTATATCCAAATGTATTTATATTCGCTAAATTATTTGTTATTACACTTTGTCTTGCTTGTAATGTTAGCATCGATGATACTGATGTATAAATGCCCCTTAACATGATTTTCCTCCTTTAATCTACATACTTCAACTTTTTCATAGTATTTCTTAAATTAGCTATTGCTCTACTATTAAGTTGAGAAACTCTAGATTCTGATACTCCTAATACTCTGCCTATCTCCTTTAATGTAAGCTCTTCATAGTAATATAACGATAGTACTAGTCTATCTTTTTCGTTTAACATATCAATTGCTCTTGCCATTACCTCTACCAGTTCCTCTTTTTCTACTATATAACTTGGGGATAGGATATCTTTATCCTTTATTGTATCTATAAGCTTAACTTCACTTTCTTCTTCAAATATTATATTGTCAAGTGATACGGTACTTAGGTTCATAATCTTCATTTTTATATCATTTACTTCTCTTTTAGAAACTCCCATATACTTTGATATTTCATCTATATTGGGTTCTCTAAAAAATTTATTTTGTAAAATATCAACACTCTTATTATATTCTTTTATTTTACTTACAGATAATCTAGAAGTAGGTGATTGTTTTCTTATTTCATCGATTATAAAAGATGATATCCTTATAGAAGCATAAGTTGAAAATTTAACACCCCTATTAATATCAAACTTTTTACTTGCATCTATTAAGCCCATAACCCCAAAGCTTACTAAGTCTTCATATTCCATACCTATCTTACTAGTATAGTATTTCGATGCAATATGTTTAACAAGAGCCATATTGCTCATTATAAGTTCTTCTTTTTCGTATACAGTCAATACCTTCATCCCCCTTGCTATATATTAACTACACCCTGTGCCTTTATATTAATATCACTTGGTATTTCATTAAGTGATAATATAGTTACATTTGGAAATACCATTTCTACTAATTTTCTAAATGGAGCTCTTATTTTTGGAGATACTAATAATATTGGTCTATTGTTATAGAAATTAACATCTTCCGTTATACTTTGTATATTTGTGAATATTCTATTAGTGCTTTCTGGATCTACTGCTGGATAAGTTCCGTTTATAGACCTTTGTAGGTTATTACCTATTAAATTTTCTACTTCCATAGATAAAGTTGCTACTGTTATTGCATTATTTTCATCTACTAAATCAGAGCATATGCCTCTGCTCATAGCCATCCTTACATACTCTGTAAGTAATTCTATATCTTTAGTATTTCTTGAATGATCTGCTAATGTCTCAAGAATTGTAACCCTATCTTTTATAGCTATCTTTTCTCTTAATAAATTTTGAAATACCTTTTGCACTTCACCTAATGTCATTAAATCAGGTATTAACTCTTCTACAACTGCGCTATATCTTTCTTTGGTTGCATCAATTATAGCCTTAACTTCTTGTCTTCCAATAAGTTCATGTGACTTTGATTTTATTATTTCAAGTAAATGAGTTACTAAAATAGTTGTAGGGTCTACTACTGTAAAACCATATAGTTCAGCTTCTTCTACCTTATCTTTATTTATCCATAAAGCATCAAGACCAAAAGTTGGCTCTTTCGTTTGTATTCCTTCTATATCTAT
Source organism: Romboutsia sp. (assembly GCF_035470145.1). Lineage (GTDB taxonomy): Bacteria > Bacillota > Clostridia > Peptostreptococcales > Peptostreptococcaceae > Romboutsia_D. The sequence goes on along the minus strand of NZ_DATIRC010000098.1, from coordinate 16,263 downwards.
ATTCATTCCCATAGGGTTCATACATAATAGCATAGTCGGCATAAGATCATAAGTTACCACTGTATTACCCTTTATTTTTATACTATATTGATTAGGGTTTAGTTGTAAGTTATCCCTTATTCTTATTGGCTGGACAATAATCCCCATATCTATGGCACATTGTCTTCTAACAGAAACTATTCTTTGTAATAAGTCTCCTCCACTGCTTTCATCCGCTAATGGTATTAGACCATATCCTATTTCGACTTCTATTGGCTCTACATTTATAAGACTTGATACATCCTCAGCAGTATCTATACTTGCTTCTGCTTCTTGTTGCTCTTGATTTATTTCTTTTAATTCTTCCTTAGCCTTAGCACTTTTTTCATCTCTATTTAATATGTAGCCTATAAACATAGCTCCTAATCCAAGTGAAAAGAATGATAGCTTAGGAAGCCCCGGCATAACCCCTAATATAATTAAAACTACGCCAGTCATAGCTATTGCTTTTGGAGTAGATATTAATTGTTTTCCTAATAAGTTTCCAAAATTTTCATCACTATCTGCTCTTGTTACTAATATACCTGCTGAAGTAGATATTAATAATGCTGGTATCTGACTTACTAAACCATCACCTATTGTAAGTCTTATATAAGTTTGTACTGATTCTGAAAAATTCATATCAAGCATTACTATACCTATTACAATTCCACCAAGTACATTTATAGTCGTTACTATTATACCTGCTATTGCATCACCTTTTACGAATTTAGATGCACCATCCATTGAACCATAAAAGTCTGCTTCTTGTTGAAGTTCTCTTCTTCTTTTTCTAGCAGTTTTTTCATCTATCATACCTGCGTTTAAATCTGCGTCTATACTCATTTGTTTACCTGGCATGGCATCTAATGTAAATCTTGCAGATACTTCAGATACTCTACTTGAACCATTTGTTATAACAACAAACTGAATTATTATTATAATTAAGAATATAATTATACCTACTACATAATTTCCACCAACAACAAAACTACCAAAAGACTCTATTACATTACCCGCGTATCCTTGACCTAGTATAAGCCTTGTTGATGATATATTTAGACCTAATCTAAATAAAGTAGTTACAAGTAATATCGTAGGAAATATTGATAATTGTAGTATATTAGTAGAAAAAAGAGTTAACAATAATACTAATACTGAAAATGCTATATTAATAGCTAACATTATATCTAATAAAAATGGTGGCAAAGGAATTATTATCATTAAGACAATACCAATAATTCCAAATCCAACTAATATGTCAAATCTTTTTCTCAAATTTAATTTATCCATTTAGAACCTCTTTTTTATAACTTTTTGTATCTATTTTTTATTTTATAAACAGCCACTAATACTTCAGCCACTGCTTGATATACATCTTCTGGAATTTCTTGATCAACTTCTACCTCTTTATATATAAGCCTTGCTAATGGTTTATTTTCTATAATAGGGATATCATGTTCTTTTGCTATTTCTCTTATTTTAAAAGCTAATACATCCGCACCTTTTGCAACCACTATAGGAGTAGTGTCCTTCCCTTTTTCATATCTTATAGCAATAGATATATGAGTTGGATTAGTTACAATAACTGTAGATGAAGGTACTGCCTGCATCATTCGTTGAGATGACATTTCCCTTTGTTTTTGCTTTATCTTGCCTTTTATATGAGGATCACCCTCCATTTGTTTATACTCTTCTTTTACTTCTTGCTTTGTCATTTTCAAATCTTTATTATGTGTATACTTTTGATATGCAAAATCAATAACTGAAATAACCACCACCGCTAAACATATACTTCCTAGTAATTCTTTTATAATATCTACTACTGTATATATAAGATATGGGAGATAAATGTCTCCTATTTTTATAATTCCTTCAAAGTTCTTTTCCATAAAGGAATATCCTATCTCAAAAAGCACCACTATAATAGCTATACTTTTGATTAAATTTCCTAAAGCCTTTAAAGAAAACATATTCTTAAATCCACTTATGGGGTTTATTTTTGATAACTGTGGTTTTAATCCCTCTCCTGTAAGTAACAGTCCTGATTGCATAACATTTCCTATAACGGAAAATACAATTATTATTCCTCCTATAGGCAAGAATATTTTCATGAATGTAATAATTAATTTGATGCCTAATACTTGTAATATATTAGAGTCTATACTTGTTTTAAAATCACTACTTAAAAAAGCAACTATAAAGTTTTTAAGTTCTAAAATTATATAATCAGACATTGTGTAAACTATTAATAAAATGCCTAGTAAAGTTAACGCTGTAACTACCTCTTTACTCTTTGCTATATTACCTTTTTTTCTAGCATCTTTCTTTTTCTTACCCGTTGGCTCTTCGGTTTTATCTCCTGTAGACAACATAATACCTAAAGGTCCCAAAGGCCCTAAAACGCTACTATTCATACCCAAGGTTCCATCTAGTACATCAGGAATTTTATTAAATAAATTATGTACTTCATTCAATATAAAAGGAAGTGCTATTATAAAAAATATAACTCCTACTAATACTTTTAGTGGCATACCAATAATCATTACATTTAATTGAGGAACACTTCTTGATATGAGTCCCATTATTAAGTCTGTTATAATAAGCGATAATATTATTGGTACAGCTATTTTAAAGCCTATTATAAAGTACTGCACAAAAACATTTATTATATATGTAAAATTATTGCTAAGAATTGATTCTCCTATCGGAACCAATTTAAAACTTTGCTGTATTCCTTCAATTAATCTGTGATGACCATTCATACTAAAAAATATTATTATACCCATCCAGTACATAATATTTTCTATAAGTGTAGATTGATCTTTGCTATTTGGATCATATATATTTACCATAGATAACCCTAATTGTTGATCAATCAAACTTCCTGATATTTTTAAACTATTAAAGCATAGACTAGTTATATATCCTAAAACTAAACCTGTCATAGTTTCCATTATTGTATAATTAATTAAATCTGGCATAGTAATTATATTTACGTCTACATTTATAGTGAAAGACACTATTACAGACATAAATAAAGAAAATGCAACTTTAAACATATTCGGCGTCCCTGATGGGAATATAACATTTATAGAACTAAAAAATGTTATTAATCTAATAAATACAAGTATCAACTTAACCCCTACCTTTTTATTACAGCTATCATATTCATAACCTTAGTTGTAAATTTCATAATTTCATGTAACATCCAGTTTCCACCTATCGCTAGAGTTAGTGCTATAACTATTAACTTAGGCACAAAGGTTAATGTCTGCTCTTGTATCTGTGTTGTTGCTTGAAATATACTTATTAATAATCCCACTACTAAAGATAATATAAGTATTGGTCCTCCTACTAACATGCTTGTAAATAAAGCCTCTTTCACTATGCTCATTACCATATTTTCAGTCATAATATTCTCTCCTCATTATGTAAAACTTAAAATTAAAGATTTAATTAATAAATTCCATCCATCTACCATTATGAATAATAAAAGCTTAAATGGTAAAGAAATCATAACTGGAGGAAGCATAAACATCCCCATAGACATAAGGGTACTTGATACCACTAAGTCTATCAGTAAAAATGGTAGATATATTAAAAATCCTATTTGGAAAGCTGTTTTTAATTCACTAATTGCAAAAGCTGGAGCTAAAACATATAAAGGCAGATTTTCTTTTGTTAATTCTTTTTTATCTATATTTGAATTTTCTACAAATAGCTTTATATCTTGCTCTCTTGTTTGCTTTAATAAAAATTCTTTTACTGGTTTTTCTGCTTCTTTTATAGCTTCTTCAAATTTAATTTTTTCATTTATATATGGCTGTATCGCATTGTCATTTATTTGATTTATAGTTGGTGCCATTATAAATATAGTCAGTGCCATTGCAAGTCCAACTAATATTTGATTTGGTATTGATTGTTGAGCTCCTAATGCTGACTTTATAAATGAAAATGTAATAATTATTCTTACAAAACTTGTCATCATAAAGATAACAGTTGGCAAAAACATTAAAAAGGTTAGAATTATAAATAATTCTATTAAAGGAGTAAGTTCTTTGGGATTTGATACAAAACTAGTTAATGTCTCCATCTTTGTTCTCCTTTAAATTGAAATTTTTCAAATTTAATTTATTTAAATTTAATTTTTTTAGCTTGGTGTCATCTTTATTTAACTTAACTAATTTTATTTTCTTTATTTCTTTTCTTTTTTCTTCTATTTCTTTCATTTCTTCTTTATTCAAGTCTTTTATTTTTTCTAATTTAGAAGGTGATGATATTATCACACACCCTTCATCACCTATCTTTAAAACAAATACATCTGTTTCTTTATTTAAGTTTGTTCTTTCTATTATTTGAGTATATTTATATATACCTATACCTTCTAAGCTTGCTTTACTAAATCTTATAGATACAACTATTAGAATAATAATAAATGGTACAAATATACTTAAATTTACTAAGTACTGTAACATATTATCCATGATATTTTTTATTTTTTCTCCTTTTGTTCTACAATTAGAATGTCTACTCTTCTATTTATAGCTCTATTTTCTGGTGTTGAATTCTCCACTATTGGGTTGTACTCACCGTATCCCTTAACTGCAAATCTAGTCGGATCAATATTTTGTCCTTCGACAAAGTATCTTACAACACTCACAGCTCTTGCTGTTGACAACTCCCAGTTAGAACCAAATTTTTCATTGTTCATTGGTATATTATCTGTATTACCTTCAACTAATACATCATTTTCTGTATTATTGATTATCGTTGTTATAGTTTCTAAAACTTCTCTACTATAATCTTTTAATTCTGCTTTTCCAGAGTCAAATAGTATAGTTTCATCTAACTGAAGAACTATACCTCTATCTTCTTGTCTGATTTTTATAACTTCTGTTAAACCATTTTTTTCTATTATTTTATTTAATTTTTCAGATAAATCTTCATAGTCAGAATTATCTGTTTCTATCTTTAAGTCTTTAATATCTTTTAGTTCTTCAATCTCAACATTTCCTTTTAATGATTGTTGCATAGCATTTGATAATTCCTTTAGTTTTTGGCTATCTACAACTGACATTGAATACAGTAAAATAAAAAACGTAAGAAGTAGAGTTATAGTGTCTGAATAGGTTGCAAGCCAACTATCAGTATTTATATCATCTTCTTCTAACCTTCTTTTTCTACGCTGCATCTGTATCCACTCCCTTATCCTCAACTTCTCTATCATAATAATAAAGCTTTTCTTTTGTTGTTAAGAATGTTATCAATTTTTCCTCTATTATCCTTGTACTGTCTCCATTTTGTATACTCATAATTCCACAAAGCATCATTTCTCTGTAGCCAGTTTCTTTTTGACCTTTACTTTGTATGTTAAATCCTATTGGATTTAGAGCAACATTTGCAAATAATGCTCCATAAAAAGTAGTTATAAGTGCTTTTGACATTCCTGATGCTATAACTTCTGGAGTACCCATATCTGCTAGCATCTGTATAAGACCTATTAAAGTTCCTATCATACCAAAGGCTGGTGCATAAGACCCCCATACCTTAAATATTCTTGAACCTTTGTTATAGCTACTTTCTACTTCTAATATTTCTAATTCTAATATTTCTTTTATAGTTTCTACTTCCATTCCATCTATAACTAATTCTAAGCCTTTTCTTAAGAAATCATCTTCTATTTCAGCCACATCATCTTCTATTGCTAAAACACCACTTTTTCTCACTTTTCTTGATATTTCTTTAAATTGGTCTACTAAATCTATTTTGTAGATATTATTAGAAATAAAACTCATTTTAATCATTTTAGGTATCTTTTTAAGATCCTCACTTGAAAAAGTTATAAGTACTGCTGCAAAAGATCCACCTATAGTTATAGCTATTGATGGAAGGTCATAGAATATAGAAAGTTCTGTATCTCCTTGTGCTGCCCCAAACAAAATCAGCCCTATTGCTAGAACTAACCCTATTGGTGTTAGGATATCTTGTTTTTTCATTTTTTTCCCCTCTTACTATCTCTTAAGATTTATTATCTCTTGTAATAATTCATCACTAGTTGTTATTACCTTACTTGCAGCTTGGAAGGCTCTAGTTGTTATCATCATTTCTGTGAACTCTTCTGATAAATCAACATTTGACATTTCTATTGCACCTTGATTTATCATTCCATACTTAGCTCCGGCAATCTTATTTCCTGAGTTTGCTGTTTGTCCATAAAGATTTCCACTTAATGCTTCTAATCCTTCTGGATTTTTAAATACAGCTACTTGTAACATTTGACCATCTGATCTAGTTCCATCATCTAGCACATATGATACTTGTCCCTCTTTAGATATATTAAATGATATAACTTTTTTATCAACTCCATCTGGATTAGGTGCTTTATCAGGTATATTAATATTAGCTCCAGCAGTATCCTTAACACGATATCCACCTGAAGTTACTAAATCTCCATTTGAATCAAGAGAAAACGAGCCATCTCTAGTATAAGCTTCTACCCCATTCATATCTATTACAAAGAGTCCATCTCCATCCATTGCTAAATCTGTAGGTCTCCCAGTTGGTTGAATTGATCCTTGTAACATACTTTTAAATATTCCAGACACCTTAGTACCTATCCCAACTTGTCCTGGGTTTACCCCACCGATTCCTCCTGACGGAGCACTTGCATATATAATTGTTTGATTTAGTGCATCTGTAAAACGAGTGCTTGATTTTTTAAAAGCCGTAGTTCCAACATTAGCAACATTATTCCCCACAACATCCATTTTTGTTTGGTTAGCTTTCATTCCGCTTATTCCTGAATACATTGACTTTAACATAAATTTACTCTCCCTTATTACCTATATTTATATCTGAATTTGTATTATTTTCACTTATCTTTATAAGTGATCCATATTCAATTGATTTTAACTCTCCTGTTTCATTTATCCTAATATCCATATATACAATTCCATCTTTTATATGTATACCTTCAACAACACCTGTTAAAGTTTCTTTATTTATGTCATCACCTTGTGTAGGTTCTTCTCCGTCTTGATTTTTAACAGAAGCATATACTTCCACCTGTTTACCTATTAAAGATGAAGCCGAACTCATAGCTGAGTTTACAAGTAAACTGTTTGTCATTCCTAAAAGATATTCCATTCCATCATTAAGATTCATCATTTGTTCTAAACTATTAAACTGAGCTAATTGTGTCACATACTGCGTTGGGTCTTGTGGATTAAATGGATCTTGGTTGCTCATTTGAGATACTAACATCTTCAAGAATAAATCTTTATCATTTTCTTGCCCTGGCTTAACTATTGGAGTTCCATTTTCAGTTTTGTCATAAGTTCTAGTGTTAGACGTCTTTACTCCATTGCTAAAACTACTTAAATTATTCATACTTCACCCCCTAGATTAATATATTTATGTTTTCTTCTAAGCTTTCTTTTTGATTAATATCTTCTATATTTTCAATACCTACTTGCTGATATTTATTTCTTTTCTTTTTATTTTCCTGGTTTCTTTTATTAAATTCCTGCTCTTTTTTGTTGAATTCTTGATTTAAATTCTCTGAAAAAAACTTTTGATTATCATTTTTTATATCTACAGCTATTTCTTTTATTTTTATATTTAAATCACTTAAATGCTTAGTTATGTCTCCTATGTTTTTATTAACCATATCAAACACATCTTCTTTGCTTACAATTATTGAAACTTTTGTTTCTTCCGCATTTTTTATAAGCTTTATGGTCATATCTCCTAGTTCTCTTGGGCTTATCTTTATTTTTATTTCTTCAATTCCATTTGAATTTAAGTACTTTACAGTTTTTACAATATCTTCACCTATAAACTCTTGTCTAATGTTGTTTATAGGAACTTCCTTTAAGCCATTATTTCCTGAAGCTTTTGTACTAAGTGAATTTAAATTATTGTTTTGGAACATAAAATCATTGCCATCTTTTATATCCAAAATACTTTCTAATGTACTTAAATCTTTATCTTTTATATCTAATTTTTGTAGATTATTTTCTAATATATTATTTTTATTTGATAAACTACTAACTTCTAATTTTTTATACGCCTCTAGGTTATTCACTTCCTGTTTTAACTTATTTTCTATATCTGTAGTTTCAGTTTTTAAGTTTTTAATAGATGGTGTTAAACCTTTATCTAAAATTTTTTTTAGCTGTACAAGTTCTTCATTATCAAAATTTCCATTTTCAATATTTTGTTTTATAAGCTCATAAAACTCATTATTATCTAATTTAATTTCATTGTTTATAGAACCTTCATCAAGTCCATTTGATTTTAATAAACTTCCTATTTGCTTTAGTAAATCTAACTGATTTTTGAAGTTACCATCTACTTGTTCTGATGTTGAAAATGTATTTTCCTTAAAATCACTAAGTTCTCTAAAGTCTATAATTTTATTGTTTAATATATTTTTAAGCAAATCATAAATAATAGCTTCAAGATTTTCTTCATTTGTATCCAAATTAATTTCTTCATCTATATTTCCTAGAATCTCAAAAACACCTTTAAATTCAGTTTTATTACATGCAGTGTCTTTAATAGTATTATTTCCTTGGAAATTGTTTATAAATTGTGTTGAAATATTCAAATTCATATTTGTTCACCCTTTTATGATATGTTTGCTATATTTCTCATATATGCGTATAACGCAAACTCATCATTAGTTATTTGTTCTATTCTTTCTTCTTCTTTTCTTAATTTTTCTAATGCATTTTCTTTAAGCTTTTCTAGTGATTTTCTTTTTATTTGCTTTTCTATAAAATCTTCTTTAGCTTCATTTACCTTTACTTCTTCTTTTTCAAGTTCTTTATTAGTTACTTTTATAGTTTGCGTAAGTGCTGATAAATAATTAATTGTTATCTTTTGTGTAACTACATCCTTAGCTTTGCTTATATCCGAGTATTTTGTGTAATTTGACTCTAAATTCTTTAAGTTTTCTTCTACAACTCTTTTTTTATTTTGAGCTTGAGTGTATGTTAACTTACTTTCTTCTTCATCTTTTATTTTTATATCTAATAGTTTTTGAAGTTTAAATTTGAACTTACTCACTTACTTAAATCTCCTTTAGTTAAACATATTATTTAGCATTTGCTTACTATTTTCAAAAGATATATTTTCATTTACCCTTTGCTTTAAAAAATTATTTACTTTGTCTATATACTTAATAGACATATCTATATTTTTATTTGAACCCTTTTCATAAGCACCAATATTAATCAAATCTTCAGCTTCTTTATAAGTAGCAAGTATATCTCTTGCAAAAGATGCTGATTGTTTATGCTCATCTTCACAAATTTCATTCATCAGTCTACTAACACTATTTAAAATATCTATAGCTGGATAATGATTTTTATGCGCTAAATGTCTAGATAAAACTATATGACCATCTAATATACCTCTTACCGTATCTGCTATTGGCTCATTGAAGTCATCTCCATCAACTAATACAGTATAAAAAGCAGTTATAGAACCTTTATCTGATAAACCTGTTCTTTCCATAAGTTTAGGTAGCATTGCAAAAACCGATGGTGTATATCCTTTTTGAGCAGGAGGCTCACCTATGGCAAGTCCAACTTCTCTTTGTGCCATTGCAAATCTAGTTACAGAATCCATCATCAAAATAACTTTCTTACCCTGATCTCTAAAGTACTCAGCAATTGAGGTTGCAGTTAAAGCTCCTTTTAACCTTACTAAAGGAGACTTATCAGAAGTAGCACATACTACTACTGATTTTTTCATTCCCTCTTCTCCTAAATCTCTTTCTATAAAATCTAGTACTTCTCTTCCTCTTTCTCCGATAAGAGCAATTACATTCACATCTGCTTTAGCAGTTCTTGCCATCATACCTAATGTAGTACTTTTACCAACGCCACTACCTGCAAATATACCTATTCTTTGACCTTCGCCGCAAGTTAAGAATCCATCAATTGCTCTTATTCCAGTAGGCATAACCTTAGTAATTCTTGGTCTTTTCATAGGGTCTGGTGGTTGATTGAACAAACTATATCTCTCACCTGATAAGATTGTACTTTCATCTATTGGATTGCCTATACCATCTAATACTTTTCCTAAAAGCTCATCACTACATTTAACACTAAGAGGTATTCCTTGTGCTACAACTCTACATCCAGGTCCTATTCCTGTTAGTTCTCCCAGAGGCATTAGTATTACATCCCCATCTTTAAATCCAACAACTTCACAATTTATTGGATTATTAAACTGATTATATACAGTACATAACTCTCCTACAAAACCTTTTATTCCTTCTACTTCAACTGTAAGGCCAATTATTTTTTTAACCTTTCCTTCAGATGTAACAGCTGGAATATCTTTAACTCTATTTACTAGTTTTTCGAAATCTATATTAATCATAATAACTCCTCTTTTACCTTATCTAATACAGAATCAATTCCAATAATTAACCTACCTTTTAAAGTATCAATTACTGCATTGCCTTCTCCTATAGATTCATCTCCTAAAACAAACACATCACCATTTACTTTGTAACTTTCTTTAAGTTGTATAATTTGTTTATCTAAACTTTCTTTATATAGAGGATTTACTTTTATAACAAAGTTTTCTTTAAGCTCATATTCTTCAATTATATTGATTAACATATTCTCCATATAAGATATATCCGTGAATTTTTCTTTTAAAACTTTTTCAGCTATACTTATACTTAACTTTAATATATTCTCTTTATTTTCTTTCATATAATTTAGCACATTTTCCTTAGCTTCAAATAAAACATCATTAGCATTTTCAATAATCTTATTTGCTTCTAGCTTTGCTTTTTCAATATTATCTTCATAAGCTTCTTTATATCCATCCTCATAACCATTTTTAACACCTTGGCTATGACCTTGTTCATAAGCTTTTTTTTCTATATCTAAAGCTTCATGCTTGCTATCTTGTATTATTTTTAGTTTTTCATCTTGTGCTGCCTTAATAATTTCTTCATATCTGTTTTCTGCTTCAATTAACTTTAACCTTATTTCTTCTTCTTTTTTTATAAACTCTTCTTCTCTTTTTATAAATTCTTCTTCTGAATTTATATCAACTAATGCTTCTTCCTTAGGATTGCTACTATTATTTTTCAAGGTTTTTTTACCTCTAAAAACCACATCCTCAGCCTTAATAATCTTACTGTCACTATATGATAAACTCATCGTCTGATCCTCTAGTTAATGTTATTTCACCTGTATCTTCAAGCCTTCTAATTATATTAACTATAGTTTGTTGAGATTCTTCTACTTGAGATATCTTTATCTTACCTAATAACTCAATTTCTTCTCTAAGCGCCTGAGATGCCCTTTGTGATTGATTTTTAAATATAACATTTGAAACCTCTTTTGATGCACCTTTAAGTGCAAATGCAATGTCCTTAACGTTAACTTCTTTAAGAATTCTTTGAATAGCCATATTATCAAGTCTAACAATATCATCAAATATAAACATATTTGCCTTGATTTCTTCTGCTAATTCATGGTTTCTTGCTTCTATGTAGTTGATTATACTCTTTTCTGTTTTTCTATCTACACTACTTAATATATCTACTAAACTATCAACACCACCTGAACTTTCCATTTCTCTTTGACCTAACTTGTCTAATTTACGTTCTACTGCTTTATCTATAGTTTTTATAACCTCTGGAGATACAGATGAAGTGCTACCTATCTTTAAAGAAACCTCATGCTTAATTTTGTTAGGTAATTCCCCTAAAATCAGTGCAGCCTTATCTGGTTGAATATGTGAAAGAATTATAGCTATAGTTTGAGAACTTTCTCCTTGTATACAAGCTAAAATTTGTTCTGGTTCTGCCTTTCTTGCAGCCATAAAAAGCTTTGTATATGTATCATATCTAATCCCTTCTAAAAGCTTATTAGCCCTTTGATTTCCAAGTGCACCATTAAGTAAAGATTTTGCATAATCTATACCACCCTCTAATACAAATTCTTTTCCTTTATTTAATTCTATAAATTCTTGAAGAATTTCTCTTCTCTCTCTAGCGTTTACAGTGTGTATATTAGCTATTTCTACACCTATCTTTTGTATTTTTTTATCAGATAAATTCTTTATTATACTAGCTGATATATCTGTTCCTAATGTCATTAAAAGCACTGCTGCTTTTCTTGAACCAGCAACCTTCCTTATCTTAGATATATCGCCTAGGTCAAATGCATTACCTGATTTAGTAATTTCTTTTTGCAAAATAAACAACCACCTTCTACTCGTTTAACCAGCTCTTAATTAGCTCTGTAACTTGATCTGGATTTTCAGAAGCATAAATTCTAACTTCTTCTTCTAAAGTTATATTTTCTTCATCATTTTCCATATTTTTAATTCTATCTTTTTCCATTTCTTCTAACTTCTGATTTATTAAGTCTATTTCAGAATCATCATCAAATATATCTTCTTTATTTCCTTTTCTTTTCTTAATAATAAACATTGTTATCAATGCAATTACTATAAGTAATAAAAGTGCTCCTACTACATAAGCTGTTGTTTTTAACACCTTAACTAATCCCTCATCTTCTTTAATAGCATCTATTGGATTGTTAGACTTGGCATCTGTATTAAAATTCATGCCTACTACAGTAACATCATCACCTCTATTTTTTTCCATACCTATAGTGTTAGCTACCATATCTTTAACATTTTTAATAGCCCCTGCATCTAAATCTCCATCAATAGCAACAGATGCTGTAATTTTATTTAACTCACCCTGAGCTTTTATAGTTTTAGTTTCTATTTTTCCAACTTCATACTCTATGTTTTCTTCTTTACTTTCAACAGTTTCTTTTTGGTCTTTTCCTACATTATTCATATTGTTATCTACAGCTCCACCAGTATTACCTTCTTCTGTAGACTTATTATTACTTTTTGACTCACTCACAATTACTTTATTTGGATCTATTACCAACTCTGTTTTTTCACTAGTATCAAAATTTAGATCCGCATTTACAGTCGCCTTTACTTTTCCTTGACCAAATATAGGTTCTAAAAGACCTATGATAGATCTTTCTAAATCTGAACTTAATTCCTTCTCTGATTTTCTAGCTATATCAATGGCACTTGAATTTGTGGAATTAACATTGCCTTCTTCATCAAATAGCCCTTCTGATAATAAATTCATATTTTGATCTACTACTTCAACATTTTGTTTTGGTATATTAAACGTACTTGCCGAAACCAATGACATTATAGACCTTATTTGAGTAGGTTCTAAACTTTCACCTGGCTTTAAATTTATATATACAGCTGCTTTCCCTGGTATACTTTCCTTAGCAAAAACAGACTCTTCTCCCTTTGTTATATGTACTCTTGCATCCTCTACCTGTGGGAAAGTCTTTATAGTCTTTTCAATTTCACCTTGAATCATTCTTTGCTTTTTTATCTCAAATTCTTCATCAGTCATACCAAAAGAAGAACCCTCATCCATAATTTCAAACCCTTTTGAACCATTGGATATATTACTAGATAATTCAAGCCTTAGCTTATCAACTTCTTCTTTTGGTACATATATACTGTCGCCTTCTACTTTAGTATCTATTTTTCTACTTTCAAGTTCTTTACTTATAGCCGCTGCATCATTTGAATCTAAACCTGAAAAAAGCACCTTATACTTGTTATCTTTTACATATCCAATTCCAAAAACAATAGCTAGTATAATTGCTACTACTCCCACTATAATTGCTATCTTTTTTTCTTTTTTAAGGGCGCTAAATTGATCTGTTTTAGTGCTTATAAAATCTTTTACCTTTTGTATAATTTCTTTTGAATTCATTTATCTACTCCTTGTCAATAGACTACAATTGTACTCTATTTACCTCTTGATAAGCCTCAAATAACTTATTTCTAACCTCTAACATTAACTGCATTGACATTTGTGACTCCTGTACCGATAGCATAACATCATGCATACTTACGTCTTCGCCTTTTATAAGACCTTCAATCATGTTATTAGCGTTCACTTGAGTTTCATTTACCTTGTTCACAGCATCCTTTATAACATCTGAGAAATTGACTTTTGATTCTTTATTTACTACCTCATTTTTTATACTTGGTGCAAATATGTTAGAATTTGCTACTACGCCTGTTATACCTTGCATATAATCACCTCTTTATATTATCTTCCTATTTCTAGTGCTTTTGATATCATACTTTTTTGTGCATTTAAAGTATCAACGTTAGATTCATAAGATCTAGATGCCGCTATTAACTCTGACATTTCAACTAACATATCTACATTAGGATATTCAACATATCCTTGTTCATCTGCATCTGGATGATTTGGTTCATATAATTTTCTAAGAGGAGATTTATCATCTTCTATTGATACAGTCTTTACTCCTAACATCCCTAACTTTTCATCATAATTTTCAGCAAAGGTGGCAACTTTACGTATGTATGCTCCACCATCTTCAGTTCTTGTAGTTTTTGCATTTGCCACATTTGATGATATAATATCCATTCTTAGTCTCTCTGCAGAAAGACCACTTGCACTAATTCTCATACCACTAAAAACGCTCATTTACTTACCTCCCTGATATTACACTTTTTGTCATTGCTATTTTTATATTTGTTAAATTTACTAAAGCATTGTACTGAAGTGTTGTAGCTGCTTGATTTACCTTTTCATTTTCTAAATCAACATTATTTCCATCTTCTCTCATCTTTGAAGTTTTATCAGTTTTAACTTCTATCTTCGGTTTATTTCCCATACTATTATTTAATGTGTCTTCAAAAGTCACATACTTTCTTTTATATTCAGGAGTGTTTATATTTGCAATATTATTTGCAATAACCTTACTTCTTAAATCTGTAGCATCTAAGCTCATTTTCATTAAATTATATGTATTCATATTCCCTCCTATTTTTTATTTTAAATCAAAAAAACTACCCTAAAAGAGTAGTTTAAATTACTTTCATAACATTATAAATCATTGCTAATTATTTCAATGCAAACCAAAACAAAATTATAAAATATACTTTTACTACATCCTTATATCTATAAATTTCCCTAATATTGAATATTTCATTTTTGTAAGCTTATAAATTGTATTATACTCTTTTTTATGACTACATTCTACAATTTAACCAAAATATGACAAATATCGTTCGTCTTTTTTCGACAAATTAAGACAATAAGGATTATTTTATTCTTTTTTGAAGTTATTTTTTTGCATTATTTTTAATTTTTTATATGAATTATAGTAACTATAATTTATATTTTTGTACAAAAAAATACCCTTGAAAGAGTAATTTTTTATATCAGCAATGATAACAAAAAGTTTATTAACTCTTCGGCAGCTGGCTGGCATAGTTTTTTAAACCTTAGCCCCTATAGTTTTGCGTCACTAGATTTCCCTAGTTTTGCCTATTAAATTTTATTTTTAGTGTTATTAATATATATTATACCATATTTTTCTATGTTTTTGTCACTAAATTCCATATTTTCCGAACAAAACCATAATTAATATTTTTGACTAATTGACCATTTACTATATTTTACGTAATAATTCATAACTAAATTAATCAAAATTACGTTAGCTTTTAAAATTATATATTATTATTGAGATTTTCTTATTCATTTCCCTCTAGATATATCATTACTATTAATTATACTCTTGATACCAAATCATAGGTTACTTATTTTAATTCTAATTTACATACTCAATAATAATCTATTCTGTTCATACAAAATAGGCATAATTTAAAATTATGCCCACCTTTATAAATCATTCTATTTGCCCATAAGTATAACCATATGGGCAAAAGTATTCAAATCATTTTCAGATAAGTACTTATGTAACTTATCAACTATAAAACTATCATGTTCTACTACTTTAACAAAACTTTGTATAAGATGTAAAACTTTATCAGTATCCATATCTTCCTTATAGTGTCCACACAATCCTATAAGATTCATCTTTATTATTGAAAAATTAACTATAATGTTTACATAAGTATCTAATAAAGACATATTACTAATAGGAAATAATGTTTTAAATATATAACTAACTAAATAATTTTCATATATATAGTCATAATTTTTCATAAAAGGATTATAATACTTATCTAAAGACTGTGTAAATCTTTCTTTTATTAACTTTGGATTTTGACTATCTAATTGAAGACTATTAACTATATTTACAAAATTTTCAAGATATCTTTTACTATTTATATTTTTACTTAGTATAATTTTATAAATATCAG
>NZ_DATIRC010000097.1:0-1522 GCF_035470145.1 Romboutsia sp. | reverse complement strand
GTTATCTATTACAGGCTCTAATACTATTCTTGATTTTATTATTTCTCCATACATTACTGCTAATTTTTCTGTTACTCTGTATTGATCATCCGTTATTCTTTTTGTGTTTTCATCTTGGTCAGTATTTACTATAAGTGTTGTATTTGTTTGATATACTGGTTGTAATACAAAGAAACTTATTCCTGCACTAACTGATGCTGCTACTATTGTTATAAGTGCTATAATCCAAAATCTTTTTTTGATTATGCTAAAATATTCTCTTAAGTCAATTGTTTCTTCCATTTGCTCTCCTCCATATTATTTTCTATTTATATAATGTCTATTTAAGACAAAAAGACTATATCTTCTGCACACAAAAAACATATAAAGTATAACTTTATATTTCACTGTTTTGCAGTAGTTATAGCCGGTTGCACCACTAACTCCATATGCCTCAGGTGCCCAGATACAAGACATACTTCTTAGTTTCTACTTATGATCTTTTACATACAAATATTAACATTTAATCCATTTTTTGTATATACAATCGACAAAACTAGTCATTTTATTTAAAGATAAATTACTCTATATTAAGGTTTTATGTTTGATTTTTAAAGTTTTTTGCTTATATTACTTTTTTTTATATATTCTTTAATTATTTTTTATTTATTTAGTTCTGCTTTTTTTTCCTGTTTCTTTATAGTAATAATTGTAATAATCATTTCCTGAACCTTTTGGTTCAAATTTATTAAGTATAACTCCTAATATATTAGCATCTACATTTTCTAATCTTTCTTTTGCTATTTTAACCATTTCTGAATCTGTTTCATTAGTTCCAACTACAAATACTGTTCCATCTGTATATGTTGATATTATTCCTGCATCTGTAACAACCCCTATTGGTGGTGCATCTATAAATATGTAATCATAATGCTCTTTTAATTCTTGGATAAGATTTTTCATTCTTTTAGATGATAGCATTTCTGATGGGTTTGGTGGTATTTGGCCACATGTTAATACGTGTAAATTTTTTGTATCTGTGCAATGTACACATTCTAAAAATGCTTTAGTATTAAGAAGTAAATCAGTAACTCCATGTATGTTACTTATTCCAAACATTCTATGTATACTTGGGTTTCTCAAGTCACCATCAAGTATTAGTACTTTTTTTTCTAGGTTTGCAAAGCTTACTGCTAAGTTTGATATAACTGTGCTTTTGCCTTCATTTTGTTTACTACTCGTTACATTTATTACTTTTATTTCTTTATCTAAGTTTGAAAATTCTATGCTCGTCCTTATTCCTCTATATGCCTCAGCTATAGGGGATTTCGGGTTGTTTATACTTATTATTTTATTCATTTTTATTTACCCTCCCAATATATTGAATTATTTACATTTATTTATTTTTTTGGTATTATACGTAAATTATAACATTTTATGACAAATAATACTAGATTTTAAAATAAATGGTGTTATTTTCATTAAAAAAAGACGTTTTTTGCATATTTTTCTTTATTTTTTTCCAATAAAAAACATCCAGTAT
>NZ_DATIRC010000096.1:0-2071 GCF_035470145.1 Romboutsia sp. | reverse complement strand
CTCCAACATTCAGTTCTCTGAAAACGGATGAGTCTTGTTTAACAAGTATATATAGCTTATTTGCAGAATTATTCCTTAATTTAAAAAGATAAGGCGGTTCTTTTCCATTCAAAAAAAACTGTACACTATAGTAATTTTCATAAATGGTTTTTACTCCAGAATTGGAGCCGTCAAAATTATTTGTATTTTGATTTCCTATTTTTACTAACTCAAACATTTGCACACTATCCTTATGAAACTTTTAAATTTGTATAGAAATTTAAATTATTTATCTCTCGCAAAAATTGTGCAAAATCAAGTCGTTATATGTGATTTAATTCAATTTGAAATAATATTAGATGGTTGTATTAATTAACGGGATAGGCAATCTGGGCTTAAAAAGAATACATTCGATATAAGCTTTAAGCGAAGCAGAAAGAATGGAAAGAAGTGTGTGGCTAATTACAGATTGCAGTACGAGTATTGATTTCTATTGTTCGTGTATTGGTTAATTCAAAAGCTTCTTCGCTTCTCCAACTGGTATTCTTTTTCCATTTTTGAAGGCGACCACAAAAGCCCCAACGAATCCCCTCCTTCGTAGTTCTGACTGTAGTACAGACGCTGATTTTAAATCTTTTTCATTTCCTACAGTATATTTATAAAGACCGTTGTTTTCATACACCCATACATTTTTTTGACCCATTAATTTTGGGGAGTTTATTGAAAGCAGAGTGCCCGAAGAAATTATTTGAATTTTAAAAATGATATCCTTTCCTAATGAATCTAAACCGGTGTTATCTACTCTATGATTAATTTTTATCTCGGAAGAATCCCTGTTTGATTTTCCAATTTCAATAATTTCTTCTTCTGCATTGCGTTTTTCTTTTTGTTTAGATCTTAAATTTCCGATTGCTTCATTTAATTTCTTTCTTAATTTATCATTTTCTTTACGCACAAATTCTGGTTTTGCCCGAAGTTCTGTAATGGAGGAATTAGCGACATCATTTATTTCACGTGAGTTATTTAATTTTGATTCTATTACTTTTATACTTTTTTGTTCTGTATGTGCATTTTCTTTAGCGACTTCAAGCTGTTTATTCATCTTTATAGTCTTGATAGTTTTATCTTGCTTTAGATTAAATGTATAAATTGAATTACCGGTGGTTGGGATTAAAAAAAAGACTAATAATGTTATAATTAATACCAAGGAGAATGATGTCCAAACCTTTTGAAATGATTTGATATACGATATTAACAAATAGGAAAAAAGATATACCGCACTAATTGCAAAAAAAACTAAACCAATTACAAAAAAATAATCAACTTTAGACTGCTTTCCGTGAAAGAAGTAAAAACACCAAACTAAGAATGCTCCAAAACTAAATATATATCCTCCAACTACTATCGATAAGGACCTTTCTAATGACTTATCCATTATTATCGATAAAGATCTTTCTAATGGCTTATCCATATTAATTCCTTTTATTTGAACAGTTCTGGAATCTCCAAATCAATGGCAAAACTCTCTCTCCAATATTGCAAAAACCATGCAATATAAACATGTTGCAAGATAATTAATTTTAAATCGCAATTAAATTGGATGGTTATATCACTTAAATGGTCTTAAGGACAGTGCTTATCTGTATCAAAGTGGTTGGAATTATATAGAATGCCTTGCATAACTTATGCAAAGTTTGTCACAATTCTAACCCCTCGGGATTTGCATCAGAAGTTGAAAAAGAATGACACTTACTCCATTTCCATGGATCTAAATGGAGGGAAGTTGGAAGTTTGATTTGAAATGAAAACTACAGAAGCCAATATCTAAATTTTAGCCGCTGTTGTGATATCTTGGAGATATCGCACGAATTTGAAGCCAAGATCGCTTTACCAGACAAGGCACACTTTCGCTATGCTGATGCTGGATGACGGAGAATTGCCGGGCTGGGTTCAGAAAATGATGGGGCACGAGAGCCTTAAAATGATACTGGAACGGTATTATTCCTATATCAAGAACTATCAGCGTGATGGCGGCTCTGCGTTTTTGGAAATGTCTTTAATCCGAGCGTAAAAAAAGATGGCGAGACACCAG
>NZ_DATIRC010000095.1:0-2664 GCF_035470145.1 Romboutsia sp. | reverse complement strand
GGTAGTATTAGTTGGTCTACCGAAATTTTTATATAGGTATTTAGCAATATGAGCAAAAGCATCATCTTCTCCTCCCCAACCTCTAAACCTTTCATCAAATCCACCACATTCTTCAAATTGTTTTCTATGAATTAAACATATTGCTCCAACAAAGATATATTTATATTTTCCAGGAGGATAAGAATTAAAAAATACTTTTGAGTTATTAGTAGAGATTTTCATTTCAGATATTGGTATATTTGGACTGTTAGAAATTATATCTTTAGTTATGTGATTATCTAATTTTACGTATTTAGATAAAGGAAACACTATTTTAAAATCTGACAACATATTGATAGATATTTCTATATCCTTAATATCGAATAATACATCAGCATCCATAATTAAGAAAATATCTCGAGTAGCTTTTCGGGCTGCATTATTAATAGCTTCAGATCGAGAATACGGAAAACCAGTTGATTCTCCAATACAAATCTCAACATCAGGCATTAATAATTCATATCTTTTCTTTAACCAAGTCCAGTTTTTTTCTCTAATCCCATTATCAGATGTGTATGGAACTAAAATAGATACATTATTAAATGTCATAAAATCATCCTTTATATTTATAATAGTAGCTTATAATAAGTCTACTTATACTAATAATATGTAAAGATGATACTACATGTTAATATAAACTAGAAATTAGAAGAAAATCACTCGAAATATGTAGTAATAGAGAAAAATGAAACTAATCTAAATATATAAATGAAATATCTTAATATTTTACATATAATCATATTTTGCATATAATTTCGTTTATATATTTTGTATCTTTTATTTCTTGTATATTGTTATTACCATTTTTTACTTCGTTAACATATTTATTTTTAATAACACATTTTTCAGAAATTTTCATTAAAAACCATTCATACTCTATATCTAGATGTCCAATGTCTATAGCTTGATATCCTTCGAGCGCTAAATCATATGATAATACTGTAGCTGTAGGACCAAGAGCAATTAAGATTAAAGTTGATTTTTTTTGTTTTTTGATTTCCTGTAAAATTTTATTATATTTTTCAAATGCATTTTTAGATGGACATAGTATTCTTTTTATACTTTTACAGTTATCAAGTAAATCGTTGCCAAATCCGAATCTAGTATATTCACCTTCAATAATTAGAATGTCTTTATTAGACCATATATTTTTAAACATGTTAAACATTTCGTTACTTCGCCCTTTATTTTTAAAGGCGATATAAGGGCGAGTAATTTGAGCATTATAATAATCTTTATTTATATCAATTACTTTATAGATTAAGTCACGATTAATACCTAAAAATTTACTCCAAAATCTTATAGATTCATCTGTACGAGTATCTAAAGAATTAAATATATCAGGTAAGCAAACTATATGGTTCTCATTATTGCTAATTAAAATTTCTTTTAATCTTAAACATAATTCTTCAGAGTAAGGCTGGAATGTTATAGATTTACCAAAAATAAGTGTAAATTCTCCATCACCATATCTACTGACAGAACATTTATCATTAATTATTTTGTGTAGAGTTTTCTCCATAGATTTAACTGAGGGAATTTTCTCCATATTCATATATAACCTCCTTGAATAAAAATATATAGATAGTTTTTGTTATACATAATATATATTCTTTAATTATTTTAACAATGCACATAAATGATACATATATATTTATTTAATTAGATAGTTTTATATAAAATTGTGGATATGAGTAAATTTAAACTGTCAAATAAACCATGTAGCTTTTTCGAATGTAGTAACTAATATTTATTTTTAGAATAAAATAATATGAAGACCTATAAAGTTAAATTTAGGAGATTTATAGTAAAAATAATCTAAAATATAATTAAATTGGAGGAAAATTATGTATTTATCAAATAATAATATAGATAAATTAAAAAATTATAAAAATATAAAAAAGATATTATATATGCTAATACCAATACATGGAAATTTAGGAGATAATGCCATAGTTTATTCGACTATTAAATATTTAGAAAATCACTTTGAAGATTACCAAATTATATGTGTAAACTTTATTGATACGTATAATTGTGAAAAAGGATTAAGAGAAATAATCCATGAAGATGATATAATAGTCCTTCATGGAGGTGGGAATATGGGCAATTTGTATATATGGGAGGAACAGGCCAGAAGATATATAGTTGAAAATTTTAAAAATATTCCTATTATATCATTTCCTCAGACTATATATTTTTCTGATGATAAACAAGGTAAAGAACAACTGAGAATTAGTACAGAGATTTATAATTCTCACAAGAGATTAACAATTATGGCAAGGGAAGATAAATCTTTTGAAATAATGAAAGCTAATTTTACAGAATGTAATATAATAAAGTGTCCAGATATAGTGTTTTATTTGATTGATAAATTAGAAAAATATTACTCTCCTGGCATAAACACAAAAAGAGAAAATATAATGACTTGTTTTAGATCAGATAAAGAAACATACTATAACTTAAATTATAAAAAAGATATTATAGAAGAATTGAAAAAAAAATATACAGTAGTTGAATCAGACACAATAATACAAAAAAAAGTTACCTTATCAAATAGAGAAATAGAATTATTTAAATTATGGGAATCTTTTCATAAGGCGAAAGTAGTTATAACGGATAGAC
>NZ_DATIRC010000094.1:0-16201 GCF_035470145.1 Romboutsia sp. | reverse complement strand
ACCTGCTGAAGATATAATTTACTGTTTAGAAATTAATTAAGAACTATAAAAGGAGAACTATATCATAAATAAAAGTATTAATGGATTTAGCATACTATGATTTGAAACAAGGTATATATAAAACTATTTTTCTAAGTATCTTTTTTGATTAAAAGCACATAATAAGCTTGTGTAATTAAGCATGAAAAATATATGGAGGTAAAAAAATGCCAAATATGAAAAATAATCAAGGAATGTCAAATATACAAAACAATCAACAAATGCCAAACATGCAAAACAATGCAGGAATGCCAAATAATCGAGGAATGGTAAATAATCCAGGAATGATAAATATGCAAAGTATGCAAGAAGTACCAAATATGAGACGTAATAATGCAAGACAACAAGTTCAAGATGTATCTAATCAACTTCAAAATTGTCAAAATTCTTTAAATCAAGCATTAAACTCAGTAGAAAAACCAGAAAACAGACAAAAAATACAAAATACTCTTAATTCAGTAAATAGCGCATTACAATCAGCTAATACTACACTTTCAAATTATCAAGAATAGCATATAATAAGAGCATATTGTGATAAATAGTATGCTCTTTTTTTATGTCATTTTATAGAAAAATATGTTAAAATGTAATTTAAAGATTTTATAAATTATATTATCTAAAAATTATTACTTTAAGTGTGGGGGGAAATATGAAAAACTTTAAGAAGATATCATTAATACTAATAAGTATTATAGTTATAATTGGATTAGTAGGGGTTGGTTTTGTATATTCTAAATTAAACTCTATATATGTTAAGGATGAGGTTGTAAAAAACAAAGAAGAATCAAAAGCATCTATGGTTGATGGTATAACTAATATATTACTTGTTGGCACTGATGGTGAGTATGTAGAAAAAGGTAATAGATCAGATTCTGTTATGTTAGTTACTATAGATAGTAACAAAAAGGATATTAAGATAAGTTCTATAGCTAGAGATACTTATGTTGATATACCAGGATATGGTACTGAAAAGATGACTCATGCTTATGCGTATGAAGGTATAGATCTTTTAAAGGAAGTTTTTAAGGTTAATTTTGATATTGATGTAGATAAGTATATTGCTGTTAACTTTGTTTCATTTATGGATATTATGGATGAATTAGGTGGGGTTGAAGTTAATGTTGAGGAAAAAAACATTGATTCGATTAATAATTCTATAGATGCGTGTTATGAGTATTATTATAATAGAAAAGATGAAGTAGAAAAAGAATATATAACAAAAGCTGGTGTTCAAAGATTAAATGGGTATCAAGCTCTTGCTTTTAGTAGAATAAGATATACTGATAGTGCTTTTGCTAGGGATAATAGACATAGAGAAGTTGCACAAAGTGTTTATAAAGAGTTTCTAAAAAAAGGGCCTGATGAGTATAAAAGATGTTCTGATATAATTCTAGAGAACACTAAGACAAATATAAGTCCTATGGAGATGTTAAATTTAGGATACACTGTGCTTAATATTAATGATAAAGAAATAGATCAGCTACAGTTCCCATTAGAGGAATATAGAAATGGTCATATTATAAGTAAGGAAAAAGGTTGGGTTTTAGAGTGGGATAAGGAAGAAAACTTAAAGGCTTGGCATAAATTTATTTATGGTGAAGATAATTAATCAAACCATAAAATAACCCAAAGTCAAAAACCTAAAAAAGATGTGATCTTAATGACCACATCTTTATTTAGATAAATATGTTAATAAGATATAAAACTACGTAAAAGACTACTAATTCGATTATGATTATAAATTCTGTTTTAATTATTATATTTAGAGCTTGTGTTAAGATTAGTTGACTTCGTTTGCAAGATTTATATCGCCTGTATAGTTTGTTAATACAAAATACTATTATTGCAAGGTAAAATATTATAACTAGTAGTATGGTTGCTAGTCCTGTCAGATATATGAAGGTGCGTACTATTGATATTATTAACCTATAGCACAAAAAGAGCAATATTAGTATCAGTGCTGTTAGGGATGTTGCGGCTAATATTGATAGTTTTAGATTATCTTTTTTATTCATAAGCAAAGCATCTCCTTTATTTCGTAAACTATATATTATATAAGATGAACCGTTTGATAAAAATAGAACTACATTGTATTTAATAAAATTTAATATACTAGGATTAAGAAAAAGTTTATTCAATGAAATTTCAAAGTTGAAATTTATTAAGTAATAGATAGATTAGGCAATAGCCTAATCTATTTTTATGCATAAAAATGTAGATTAATATCATTATTTACGTTAATATTTATTATATAAACAAACATCATGGGAGGAGTTAAATAAATGATAGATATACATTGTCATATACTACCTGGAGTAGATGATGGCTCAAAGGATTTAAATGATTCTTTAGAAATGGCAAGAATTGCCCAAAGAGAAGGAATAAAAACTATAATAAATACTTCACATTATCATCCAGACTTTGATTATGCAGTAGGGGAAAAGCTTTTAGAAGAATTGGTAAGCTTTAATAAAGCATTAAGAGAAAATGATATAGATATAGAAGTCTTAATTGGTAATGAACTTTATTATAGCGATAATTTATTAGAATATATGGATAAAAAAGAATTTTATACTTTAAATAATAGTAAGTACATATTAATCGAGTTTGCACCTAATAGATTTCCTAAAAACTTATGCGATGTAGTATATGAGTTGAAGATAAGAGGGTATATACCAATACTTGCTCATGTTGAGAGATATCATGAAATTCAAGAAAATCCAAAGCTTATACAAGAAGCTATTAAAGAAGGTGCACTTATTCAGGTTAATGTATCTAGTGTTTTAGGAAAAGGGCCAAGTTCAGCTAATAAAAGTTGTGAGGCACTATTAAGACATAATATGGTTCATTTTATAGGGACTGATGCTCATGGATCTGATAAAAGAAGGCCTTTGATTAAAGAGGCTTATGAATATGTTTTCAAGAAATATGGTGAGGATAGGGCTAATAGATTATTTTTAGATAATCCTAGTAGTGTTATAAATAATGAAGATATAATTCTTATAGAATTAGCAGAAAGTGCTCCTAAAAGAAGTTTTTTAGCAAAAATATTTAAAAGAAATTAATTATTTTATACTTAAATGTAAAATAATACTAAATAACTATGAAGAGATTATAAAGGTTTATAAATTTATATATAGAAAAGATTATTATATAAAAGTATCGCAAAGGAGAAAAAATATGAATAATCAAGAGAAAAAAATTATAATTGGGGGAGTCATGATAACAGCTCTTGCTTCGGCAGGTTTTTCCATAAGCCAAGGTAATATAGCTGCAGCTGATGATGATTATAAAAGCCCACCTAAAATTATAAAAGAGAAGGAAGAAGCTGAAGTTATTAAGCAAGATATAGAATTAGAAACAGAAAAAGAAGAAGATATTAAAGAAAATGTATATGAAGTGGATAAAAAAGAAGTAGATAATAAGCAATACGCTCCAAGTATTTCTAAACCAAGTACAAAGCCAGTTCAAAAACCAGAACAGAAGCCGGTTCAAAAACCGGAAGAAAAACCACAAGAAAAACCGGAAGAAAAGCCACAAGAAAAACCAGATGAAATACCTCAAGAAAAACCAGACGAAATACCAGATCAAAAACCAACACCAGAGCCAACACCTCCACAAGAACTTAATCCAACGCAACATAATGAAGATTAAGGTTTAGGAGGTAGACAAGATAGTTCAATTCATAATATGGAAAAATTTGTAAATAAAATGTATACAAAAGTAAAAATATGTTATATAATGTAAAAAGTATTGAAAATATAATTTTATAGGCAAACTTAGGGAAATCTAAGGACGCAAAGCTATAGGGGCTAATGTATATTATACGATGCCAGCCAGTTGCCAACGAGAAATTTTTCTCATTGTAAATACGCTGTAAGTGTATTAATTTTTAATGGCAACTACCTTTAAAAAGGTAGTTTTTTTATGCAAATATATGTCGTTGGCGTTTTAGTGAATATTAAACATAGGAGGTATTAAAGCATGAAAATCATAAGTTTAAAAAATCCTAAGTCACCTGTATCAGAGGCATATAGAAGCATTAGGACTAATATTGAATTTTCTAATGTAGATGAAAATATAAAGGTAATTATGGTTACGAGTAGTAAGCAAAATGAAGGGAAAAGTACTGTTATTTCAAATTTAGCAGTGAGTTTTGCTTCTTTAGAAGATAAAAAGGTTCTTATCATTGATGGAGATCTAAGAAATCCAACTGTTCATAGAACTTTTGGAATTAGTAATATATATGGTGTGACAGATATATTACTTGGATATAAGACTTTTGAGGAGTGTGTTGGAAGTGTTGGCAGTAGCAATTTAGATATTTTGACTACTGGAAAGATAGCTCCAAATCCTTCTGAAATGTTAGGTTCAAGTAGGATGAGGGAGTTTATAAATAGTATTAGGGATAGTTATGATTATATATTTATAGATGCACCTCCTATTGGTATTGTAACTGATGCTGGTGTTATGAGTAGCTTTGTAGATGGAACGGTGCTAGTTGTTGCATCTAAAGAAACTGATGTTGAAATGGTAAAGATTGCAAAGGAAAGATTAAATCAAGTTAATGCTAAGATATTAGGATGTGTGTTAAATAAATTTGAAGAAAAAAAATCAGCTTATGGATATTATGGTTATTATAATGAAACTGAAGGTGCTAAGCATAGGATAAAGAAAAAGAAATTTTCTTTAGGATTTGGTATGTTTAAATAGTTTGTTTATAATTATTTTTATTAAGAAAAGCTATAGAATTTAGGGTTAGTTTAAATACACCTATTTCTATAGCTTTTTTTGTGTATTTTACTTTATGTAACTGCATAAATATTATTAAATAAATATATACATAAGGAGAATTGATATGAAGTTTGAAGAATTACTAATAGACTTATATCCTATAAACAACAAAAACAACAAATTAAAAAAATTTATACAAAATCATTTAGATGGGGAATTATTAACATCATACATTCAAGAACTAGCAGTATATATGGTAGCAGCAACTAAAGTATCTGGAGCAACTATATTAGAAAAAATACTACATGAACAAAACATAGACTCACTAAACGAAACATTTAAATACGAAAAAGAAGATATAATAAAAGAAGACATATACTTTGAACTAAAAGAAGATGAAGAAGAAAACGGCTATTTTTTCATAAAAACTAATGACGAAGTAATTGGCATAATAGAAGAAGACATACAATTATTTAGACAACTACAAAATTTTATACTGGACTAGTTTTGATAAAGTTTGTAATAATAATGCGAATTAGTGAATTATAATATAGTAGCGATTATATAGTCGCTACTTTTTTTGATTAACAAATATAAATTTATAAAATAAAATAATATAGATAAAGTTAGATAAATATAGAACTATTTTTTTGACGTAGGAGATTTACATTTAGTTTGGATACAAAATTGTAAATTTTATTCACTGGACATTTATTCTTAAAGTAATATAAAATAGTTACATAGCAAAAAACGACGGAATAGAATATGCAAGGGGGGTATTATGACGAAAAAAAGTAAAATAAATTTTAGTACTAAAAAGAAAAGTAAAATAAATTTTAGATCAAATAAGAAAAATAAAATAAATTTTGTGTCAAATAAGAAAAATAAAATAAATTTTGGATCTAATAAGAAAAAACGAAAAGTTGATATTAAGCAACTTTCATTAATATTAGTTGTTTTTTTAGTAATAGTATTTATGGGTGTAAAGGTAGTGGGAGCGACTACATCATATATAGAAGACAAAAGAGAAGAAAAGATATTAATGCAACAAAAATCAGAAGCAAAAAGACTAGCCGAAGAGAAAAAGCGTAAAGAAGAAGAAGCTAAAAAGAGAATGATAGGAGTTAACCATGAAGCAAAGAAAAATGCTTATGATGCATTAGAAGTAGCTAATAAGTTAAAAAACCATAATTACTCAAATAATGGAGAAAAAATTGTGTTTTTAACATTTGATGACGGAGCATCAACAACAGTTACTCCTCAAATATTAGACGTATTAAAGGCGAATGGAGTTAACGCAACGTTCTTTGTAACTGGTAGAAATATAGAAAGAGGCGGAGTAAAAGCAAAAGAGCTTATAAAAAGAAGTTTTGATGAAGGAAATTCTATAGCAAATCATTCATACAGTCATGATTATAAAATTTTATATCCTCAAGGCACTGTAGATTTAGAAAAATTCACTAAAGATTTCAAAAAAACTGATGATATGTTAAAAGATATAATAAGCCCCTACTTCTCAACAAGAGTTATAAGATGTCCAGGAGGGCATATGTCATGGAAAGGGATGGATGTATTAGAGACATATCTAAAAGAACATAATATGGCGTCTATAGACTGGAATGCGATAAATGGAGATGCTCAAGGCAAAAAGAAAAATGCAAATGAATTACTTGAACGTACTAAGAAGACATCAAAAGGAAAAGAAATGGTGGTTTTATTAATGCATGACACTTACGGAAAAGAAGAAACAGTTAAGGCATTACCACAAATAATACAATATTTTAAAGATAATGGATATGAATTTAAGACATTAGCATAGATATAATATAAAAAAATAAGTTCCTTAAAATTTATAAGGAACTTATTTTTTTATGTTTGTTTATACCATTTATGATTATACATACGAATTGAATCATTGCTATCATAAAACATAAGAAAGTTATAATAGCGTCAACTATATTGTGATTATGAGTAAATGATGTTTTAGTTGATAAAAACCAACTAGATAATAATAAAAATACTAGTATTAAATTAACTAATATTAAATTAGTTTTGGCTAAGTAAGAACAATAGATACTAGCGAAAATACCTAAGTTAAATAAAATTAACAACGAAATTTGAAAATAAAAATTTTCTGGGGTTGCAGCGAATAGAGCTTTTAACTTCCACATTAAAAACGCAAAGCAACTAAGAGTTAGAGCAGCAATAAAATCTACGTATTTATTCATATATCCCCCTGTAATAAATACAATCAATTGAATCTATTTATAATAAATTTTTAACGGTTCTACATATAATTAGACTACTTAATAAATTATACGTATTCTCTATGACCAGTTATATTATAACATATGTATTTCCAATAATTGGTAAAATAATAACGCAAATAACTTTGATAAAATGCAAAAATAGACTTATAATGAATATTCTAACAAATAGTCTACATAATTTTAATTACGATATCTAATAAATGATAATTAAACATAATAGTTATGTCGAATAATAAAAGGGAGAACGTTAATTAAGGTCCATGCATTAAAATGATTTAATGAATAAAATTTGAATAAAAATTATAAATGGAATTCCGATTTTAAATTTTATTTTTTTTGTTTTATGTCTAAAGATATACATTCCAAAGATACTACCGAAGCTTCCTCCTACAATAGCTAAAGACATAAGAGTATATTCACTAATTCTCCACTTATGATTTATTGCTCGTTGTTTATCAATAAACATGGCTATAAAAGAAATTATATTAATAATAAATAAATAGACTAATAATAAATTTTCCATATTACCTCCTAATAGATACTTGAATTATTTATTTAACTATATCATAGATTTTAAAATAATGATAAAAAGATAAATTATTGTTATAATAAAAAATAGTAGATTGAAGTTTATTTGATACAGAAAGGGAGTATTAATGATGAAAAATTCAAAGATAAAAGATGTAAAACCTTTAGTACAAACTAAATTTGTGGGATTATATGATGTGGAATATAAAAATAAAAATAATGATGATAAACATTGGATGGTAGCTTCAAGAAAAAATGAAAAAGAATTAAAAGAAATTTATTTACAAGGTAAAGAAGATAAAATAGATGCTGTAGTAATTGCAGCACTTCATAAAAGTGAAAATAAATTAGTTTTAATAAAGCAGTTTAGAGTGCCTATAAATAATTATATATATGAACTGCCTGCAGGCCTTGTAGATAATGATGAGGATATACAAAAAACAGTAGCAAGAGAATTAAAAGAAGAAACAGGTTTAGATCTTATAGAAATTAATAAAATAAATAGCAAAGATAAAGTTTATTTATCACCAGGGATGACTGATGAATCTGTTGCATTTGTATATTGTTTGTGTGATGGAAAGTTAAGTAAGGAATTTTTAGAAGAGGATGAAGATATAGAAGCTTTATTGATATCTCAAGACAAAGCAAAAGAGATACTAAAAGGAGAAGAAATTATAGATATAAAATCTTACTTAATGCTTCAAATGTTTGTTAATTTAGGAGATAAATTATTTATTTAATGTTAAAAAGACTTCAACATCATAATATTTGATGTTGAAGTCTTTTTTTATAGTCAAAAAGTTAAAGTGTGAGCAAAATGAATGATTTTGTACTAATTTTGTACTAAATTCAACATTAAAATGCCATATTTTATATGTATGATTAAATAGAATGAAATTATTCCAAAACTTAGTGTTTTGTTATAAATAGATATTGTTAATTTGTCTTGGGGGTGAGAATTTGGGATGGCACAGTATGAATTAAATGAAAAATTATTAGGAAATAATCAAAGAGAAAAAAAAAGAAATAGACAGTTAATTTTTATTGGAATACTACTATTTTTTACTGTAATAGTATTTTTATTAAGTGTATCCATTGGTTCTGTAAATATAGGCCTAGAAAACGTTATAAAAATATTTGTAGGCGGTAATATAGAAAATAGTACATATAAACCTATAGTTATGAATATTAGGCTTCCACGAGCCTTAGCAACAGTTATAGGAGGAGCATGTCTTGCGATTTCAGGTCTTTTACTTCAAATATTTTTTAGAAATCCAATTGTAGAGCCATATGTACTTGGAGTTTCCTCTGGAGCTACTTTATTTGTAGGGATTGTTGTATTGGGAGGATATACATTTGGATTAAAATATGTAACTCCAATGTTTTTATTTGGAGGAGCTTTTATAGGTTCTATGACAGTTATGCTCATAGTGGTATTTGCAACCAAAAAAGTTAAAAACATTACAACTTTATTAATCATAGGTATTATGGCTGGATTTATATGTAGTGCTATGACAAGTATACTTGTGGCATTTGCAGATAAAGAAAAAATAACAGGATATCTTATGTGGACAATGGGGAGTTTTTCAGGCTTTTCATGGACTCAGGTAAAATATTTGTACCTAATAGGTACACCTTTTATAGCTATAACATTTATGATAAGTAAACCTTTAAATGCTATGCTATTTGGAGAAAAGTATGCTATATCAATGGGGCTAAATATAAAAGTTTTTAGGATTATTATTGTATTAATTTCTAGTGTATTAACAGCAGTAATAACGGCATTTGCAGGGCCTATCTCATTTATCGGGTTAGCTGTTCCACACATGGTAAGAATTACATTTGCTACATCAGATAATAAAATTTTAATTCCAGCAGTAATTATCTCAGGAGCATTTATGATGTGTGTATGTGATTTAGGAGCAAGAATGCTATTGTCACCAATAGAATTACCTCTTGGAGCAATAACTTCATTAATTGGAGCACCAATTGTTTTATATTTACTTTTGAGAAAGGAGAATGCGCTTTGAATAATGTGATTGTTGCTGAGAATTTGGATGTTGGATATGATAAAAAAGTGGTGGTAGATAATGTTAATATACAAGGCATTAAGGGACAACTAATTTGTTTGTTAGGGCCAAATGGATCGGGGAAATCAACAATTTTGAGAACTCTTACAGGATTACTTGCTCCATTAAAAGGAACGGTCTATATAAACGAAGATAATATAAAAAATATAAAAAAATCAGATTTGGCAAAAAAACTTGCTGTTGTTCTTACGGAACAAGTATCTTTAGGACTTCTTACAGTTTTTGAAATTACATCTATGGGACGTTATCCTCATACTAATTATTTAGGTAAGCTTACAGATGAAGATATTGAAATTATAGAGGAAGCGTTATGCTCAGTTAATGCAATACATTTAAAAGACAGATATTATTGTGAACTAAGTGATGGTGAAAAACAGAAGATAATGATTGCTCGTGCGCTTGTTCAACAGCCAGAACTTATAGTATTAGATGAGCCTACAAGTCACCTTGATATAAAGCATAAGGTAGAGGTAATTAGTATATTACATAAATTATGTAGAGAAAAAAAGATTACAGTAGTTTTAGCATTACATGATATTGATCTTGCAATTAAGGGATGTCAGACGATTTTACTAATACAAAATGGTAAGATTATAGATCAAGGTTCACCTGAAGAAGTTATAAAAACAGGTACAATACAGAAACTTTATGAAATAGAAGGAGCTCAGTACAATGAATTACTTGGAAGTTTAGAATTTTCTAGCTCTCAAAACGTAGAGTTTTTTGTTACTGGAGGAAATGGAACTGGAACTGGGGTATATAGAGCAATATCAAGAGCTGGATATGGGATGTATTGTGGAGTATTGCATAGCAATGATATAGATATACATGTTGGAAAATCATTAAATTGTAATGTTATTGAACAAGGCGCTTTTCAAAAAATTAGTAGTAAGAACTTTGAAATAGCTAAAGAAAAAATAAAAGATATTAAATATGTAATCGATACTGGTTTTCCAGTAGGAGATATAAATAGATTTAATATAGACCTTATTATAGAGGCTATAAAAATGAATAAAACAGTTTTTACATTATGTAAAAAAGATGAATTAAAAGAAAGATATGGTCAGTTCAATAATAAAGTACATCATTGTTCAAGTGTATGTGAATTGATGGATTGTATTTCAAATAAAAAAATTAAAAGAAGGGGAGAGTATTTTAATGATGATTTACAAGTTACCAACAGGGGATAAGCTACATAAATACAATAGGTGCTTAGTAGTACCGTTTGAAGGTAAGCGAAAGGTAATGAGTACTTCTATGCACAATGGAGGATATAGAGAAGACCTTACAGGAATATTTAATCATGATGTAAATCCAGGTCCAGGAAAACTATGTGAATACTGCAAACCAGATCAGAAAGAATTAATAAAAAGATTTATTATTGATGAGTTAGGATTAGATTATGAAACTGTTGCTTACATGGCAACCATTGTATCGATGGATAGTGCAGCAATTAAAAGTGAAAATTATGATGAATTAAGTGTTACAGCAATTGCTACTGCAAGTCTTGAAGTAAATGGTGGAAGAGTAGGGGAACCTGCTACATGTTATGAAAAACATGGTCAAAGTATTAATCTTAGACCTGGAACGATTAATATAATGGTTTTTGTAAATGCAGATATGACACCAGGATGCATGGCTCGTTCAATAGTAACTGCAACTGAAGCAAAAACAGCAGCTCTTCAAGAACTTATTGCATCAAGTCTAAATTCAACAGGAATTGCAACAGGTTCAGGAACAGACAATATAATGATTATTGCTAATGCTGAGTCTGATAATACGTTAACTTATGCAGGTAAACATGGAAAGCTTGGGGAGTTAATTGGAAAATTAGTAATGAGTGCAGTAAAAGAATCTTTAGAAAAACATATGGGGCTTACTGAAAAAAGTCAGCATAGTATGTTAGCAAGATTAAAACGATACGGTGTAAATGAAAAAAACTTCATTGATAAATTAGACGAAAATTCTTTGGATAAAAAATATTCTGTTGCAGAGTTTGTTGATTATATACATAGCATAGATTCTAAAGCAGAAATAGTGACATTAACATCATTATATGTTCATTTATTAGACCAGCTTAATTGGGCATTAATATCTATTAAAGAAGCTGAAACTTGTGGAAATATAATTTTAAAAAATATAGCACAGTATTTAGGGACAAGCTTAAGTTTAGAAGATATACATTCAAAAACTAAAGATGAGTGTATTAAATTAATGTTGGAATCATTTATAAATACTATATATTTGGGATTAGATTTAAATAACTTAAAATAATTAAAAACAAAAGGGGAGATTATATCATGAAAATGAAAAAAGAATTAAGGAAATTTATAGCACTGGCAATGGTTGTTAGTTTGCCTATTATGTCAGTAGGATGTACGAAAGATACATCAACAAAAGACTCAGGAGCATCTAATAGTGTAGCAGAATCATATGATCCAGGAAGTACTATGAAATTACAATTTGCTAAGAATTTTAAAATAGATTACTTAAAAGATGGAATGAAAATTGTAACAGATGGTCAAGGAAAGCAATTACTTTTACTGCAAAAAGATCAAGAAGCACCTGAGCAATATAAAGATTTACCATCAGTTACTATTCCATTAAAGGATGCTATTTTTACAAGTACAACACAAGTAGCATATTTAAGAGCTTTTGAAGATGATTCTGTATTTGATAGTATAGTTGGTGTAAGAGCAACAAAAGATGATTGGAATTTTGATGCAATGAAAACACGTATGGAAAGTGGACAAATTAAAGACATTGGAAGTAACACTATGACAGACATGAATTATGATTATGAAGTTATACAGTCTTTAAATCCTAAAATGGTATTTACAACACAAGGAATGGGAACTGAACAACAAAAACTAATGGATATGTTAAATGGTTCTAATATTCCTTATGTATTTGATGCTTCAAGTACTGAAGATGACTATAGAGGAACAATGGAATGGATGAAACTTTATTCAGCTTTTTATAATCTAGAAGAAGAAGCACAAAAAGATTTTGATAAAGCTATTAAGAATGTTGATGAAATGAAAGAAACAGTAAAAGATGCTGAAAAACCAAAGGTTGGATGGGGAATTGTATCAATGGGTAAAGTTTATGTAGAAAATGCTGGATCAAAAAGTGCTCAGATGGTTAGAGATGCTGGTGCACAATACTTATTTGATGATATTGGAGTAGGCCAAGATGGTGTAACTAGTATAAGTGTTGAAGAACTGTATAGCCGTCTTTCAGATGCAGATATATTCATTAATAGAGGCATGCCTAAGTATGGACCAGATAAAAAATCTATTACAGATCAAGCTCCTATACTTGCAGATCTTGAATGTTTTAAAGAAGATAAAGTTTGGCAAATTACAGATGACTTCTGGAGTACTTACCACAACATTGACCAAAAGTATGTAGATTTAGCAGCAATGTTCCATCCAGAACTTTATAAAGATCATAAAGTTAAAAACTTTTTACTTATGCCAGATGTAGCTAAGTAATGGAGGGGGATATATGTTAAATTTAGTAGTTATTATGACAAGTACAGAGCCATTTCTCACATTTAAGGAAGCTTGTGTAGAATTAGAAAAACAATATCCTGGTAAATTTAATGTTAGTTTATACAGTACAACTGATCTTGATAATGATAAAGAAATTTATTCTTCATGTGTTAAAGATACTGAAAAAGCTGATTTTGTATTTATGAATATTCATGGGTCACTTTCATTTTTTAAAACTTTCCTTGAATATTTTGAAAGCTTTAAAGGTAAGAAAAAGTTTTTTATCAATACTACTATTGAAGAAGAAGTTTCAGAAACATTTTCAGATTGTGGCATAATGCCAGAGGATTTTAAAACAATTTATAAATACTATAAATCTGGTGGAGTTGATAACTTTATAAACCTTATAAAATGGATAGGAAATCAATTTAGCAAAACAGATGCATCTTATGATGCACCTGTTTGCCCTAAGTGGAGTGGAATATATGATCCAGATTATGATACTAAAGATGAAAATATATATTTAAAAGAAGCTAGAAGCGATTTAAAACCTGTAATAGGAATTATTATTAATGTAATGTTATTACAAAAAGATAATCTTTTACATGTTAATGAATTAATTAGAACTATTAGAAGAAATGGAGCTATTCCAGTATGTGTTTATTCAGATATGTTGCCAGATAAAGAATTAGGATGTGAAGGGATAAGAGCAACTTTAGAAAAATATATGATATTTGAAGATAAAGTTATAGTAGATGCAATTATAAATACTACTGCATTTAGTCTTACTATACTATCAGATCCAGGGGATGGTTCAAAACCAAAAGAAAATAGTGTATTTGAACTTTTTAAAGTACCTGTTATTCAAGCAATGACAACTCTACAATCATATGAAGAGTGGAATAATTCTGTAAAAGGCTTAGATGGATTGTCACTAAGTTGGAGTGTATTTCAACCTGAATTTGATGGTCAAATAATTGCTTTTCCTTTTGCAACTAATGAAGTAGTAAATACAGAACTTGGAAACAAAAGAATAGCATCTCCAATTAATGATCGTATTGAGAAAATAGTAACATTAGCTATAAATTGGTCAAAGTTAAGACATAAAAACAATCCTGAAAAAAAGGTTGCAATAATATTACATAATAATCCTCCACGTAATGACACTATAGGAGGTGCAGCAGGTCTTGATACACCTGTATCAGTTTACAATTTAATTAAAAGATTACAAGAATGTAAAATACATACAGATTACGATTTTGCTGATGGAAAAGAGATAATAGATAAAATTATTGCAGGTCTAACTAATGATGGAAGATGGTCTTCACCTGAGAGAATGCTTGAAAAAAGTATTGATACAGTAGATAAAAAGCAATATGAACAATGGTTTAATACATTTATTCCTCGTATTAAGGAAAATTTGATTAAATATTGGGACGAGCCAGTTGGAGAATTTATGGCAGTTGATGAGCAATTACTAATCCCAGGAATATTAAACGGAAATGTTTTTATAGGGTTACAACCTCCTAGAGCTTTTGAAGAAAAAGCAGAAGAAATGTATCATAGCACTGATATTCCTTGTCCACATCAATATATTGGATTTTATAATTGGGTTGAAAAAATATTCAAAGCAGATGTGATTATCCATGTAGGTACTCATGGGACAATAGAATGGCTTCCAGGAAAAGAAGTAGGTTTATCTAAAGATTGCTATAGTGATATTTGTATAGGGTCTACTCCACATTTATATCCATATATTATAAATGCACCGGGAGAAGGAACACAAGCAAAACGTCGTACTTATGCAACAATAGTAGATCATATGGTTCCGTCTATGGTAGAAAGTGGAGTATATGATGAATTAGGTGAAATGGATGAGTTAATGAAACAATATTATCATGTTAAAAGTGCAGATCCTAAAAAACTACCTTTTGTAAAAAATCAAATATTAGATTTAGCTATAAGAATTAATCTTCATGATGATATTGGACTAACTACTGAGCAAATGGAAAAAGACGTAGATGGATGTATAGAAAAACTACATGCTTGGGTAAGTAAAGTTCAAGCATGCGATATAAATGATGGTTTTCATATTTTTGGAACTATTCCACAAGGTGATAGATTTAGAAATATGCTTAAAATGTTGGTTAGAAATAGGAATGGAGATATCCCTTCATTACGAGAAGGAGTATGCGATATGTTAGAACTTGATTTTGAAAAGCTTCTAGCATCTCCAGAAACAGCAACTGAAGATGGAAAATCTTATGGAATATTATTAGCTGAGGCAGATGAAGTTGGAAGGCAATTATTTGTTGAACTTGAGAATTATGATTATGATATAGAATGCATTGATACTATTGTAGATAAGTTTAATATAAAAGGCACGAATAATACAATAAGATTAAAAAAATGCTTATGTTTTGTATGTTCGGTTGTAAAACCAAAAGTTATGAAAATTACAGATGAAATTGATAACATAATAGGAGCGATTCATGGAAGATTTGTACCACCAGGACCATCAGGTGCACCTACAAGAGGAAATGTTAGAATATTACCTACAGGTAGAAACTTCTACTCAGTTGATCCAGGTGCTATGCCATCTCGTGCTTCATGGGAAGTAGGAAAGACATTAGGGGATCAGTTAATTGAGCGTTATCTTAAAGATGAGGGCAAATATCCAGAAAGTGTATCTATGTTAGTTTATGCTACTGAAGCTATGAGAACTTATGGAGATGATATTGCTGAAACTTTTTACTTGTTAGGAGTACGTCCTGTATGGCTTGGTAATACTGATCGCGTAATAGGTATTGAAGTTATACCAATGGAAGAACTTAAACGTCCAAGAATAGATGTAACACTTAGAATTACTGGTTTATTTAGAGATGCATTTCCAAACTTAATTGAGCGTGTAGAAGATGCAGTAAATTTAGTTGCATCACTTGATGAATGTAATGAAGTTAACTTTATCAAAAAGCATGTAGATGAAGAGGTATCAGAGCTTATAAAACAAGGAATAGATTTAGAACAGGCTTATGAATATTCA
>NZ_DATIRC010000093.1:0-1611 GCF_035470145.1 Romboutsia sp. | reverse complement strand
GCCTTTAGTAAAAGCATTTGGAAAAGAGACTTCAATTTTATTAAAAGTATGTGTAACGGCACAACATAGAGAGATGTTAGATCAGGTACTTGATATGTTTGACATTACTCCTGATTATGATTTAAACATTATGAAACCAGGACAAGATTTATTTGATGTAACATCCAATGTTTTATTAGGTATGAAAGATGTATTGGCTGATTTCAAGCCTGATATTGTGTTGGTCCATGGAGATACGACAACTACAAGTGCCAGTTCTCTTGCAGCTTTTTATCATAAAATAAAAGTAGGGCATGTGGAAGCGGGGCTTAGAACCGGTAACATATACAGTCCTTGGCCCGAAGAAGCAAACAGACAGATAACAGGAGTTTTAGCAAACTACCATTTTGCCCCAACCTCTACAAGTGAAAATAATCTTCTTAAAGAGAATAAAAACAAAGATAATATTGTAGTAACCGGCAATACTGTTATAGATGCACTTTTTTTAGCTTTAGATAAAATAGAAAAGAGTTCGCAACTAAAAAATAAAATCATTGCATCTATCAATTCTCAGTACCAATTAAATGATACTAAGAAATTGATACTTGTAACCGGGCATAGAAGAGAGAATTTTGGGCAAGGATTTATCAATATCTGTGAAGCACTAAAAACACTAGCGTTAAATAATCCTGATGTTGATATCGTTTATCCCGTTCATCTTAATCCAAATGTTCAAAAACCTGTTAAAGAAATACTATCTGATGTATCAAATGTATTTTTGATAGAACCACTACAGTATGAAAACTTTATCTATATGATGAGTAAAGCATATTTTATCATCACTGACTCCGGTGGGGTTCAGGAGGAAGCTCCCAGTTTGGGAAAACCGGTACTTGTAATGAGAGATACTACTGAGCGGCCAGAAGCAGTTGAAGCAGGAACAGTGAAACTGGTAGGAACACATTCGCAAACCATCATAGAAGAGGCACAAAAACTTTTAGACGATCATAGTGAATATGAAAGAATGAGTAAAGCGCATAATCCGTATGGTGATGGGAAAGCTTGTGAAAGAATTGTAGATTTCATAAAAAGGCAGCACAAATGAAAAGTCTAAAGGTGGTACATTGTGCAAACTTTAGTGAATCAAAGTTGGGTCAAGTATTTTATTCAATTGATAGAAAAATAACGAATGGTTTAATCAGAAATGGTCATTTTGTTTATGATTTTAGCTATAGAGAAGTAGCCAAAAATTCAACTTTTTTGAAGCGAAAAAAACTCGGTACAAAAAAAATGAATCAAAAACTTATAGATACTATTCTCAATATCAATCCAGATTTACTTTTATTAGGGCATTGTGAATTAGTATATGCAAGTACTTTAAAAAAGATAAAAGAATCTTTTCCAAATATTAAAATTGCCATGTGGTGGGTAGACCCTTTTGATAGAATAACACATATAAATGATAGATTGCCATATTTAGATACTTTTTTTGCGACAACCTCTCCAAAATATTATAAACAATTTTTTACGAATAGAACAAATTTTGAGTATATGCCAAATATGTGTGATGATTCTATTGAAACGTTAAAAGCATTTGAAAATAAAGCACATGACTATGATTTAATTTTTATT
>NZ_DATIRC010000092.1:0-4352 GCF_035470145.1 Romboutsia sp. | reverse complement strand
AAATTGTTAAGAGTAATAAATACCGAAAATAAAATAATTGCAGAGGATCTTATAGTTGCAGACTCCTTTATAACGAGGTTAAAGGGATTAATGTTTAAAAAGAACTTTAATAAAGGTGAAGCTCTTATTATTAAGCCCTGTAGTAGTATTCATACATTTAACATGAAATTTTCTATAGATGTAGTATTTATTTCTAAAGATAATAATGTTTTATATACTATAGAAAATCTCAAACCAAATAGAGTTAGCCCAATTATAAGAAAATCATATAGTGTGTTAGAGTTACCAGCAGGTACAATAAAAGAAACCAATATAAAAATAGGTAATAAGATTTTAATTAAAGATTAAACGGCTGTATCTTTATAGATAGAGCCGTTTTTATAATGAAATGTAAATAAGATG
This sequence comes from Romboutsia sp., assembly GCF_035470145.1. GTDB lineage: Bacteria > Bacillota > Clostridia > Peptostreptococcales > Peptostreptococcaceae > Romboutsia_D. Next base: position 3,950 of record NZ_DATIRC010000092.1, on the reverse strand, counting down.
TTATTTATAAAGCAAAAATACACTGTAAATATTAGATTATATTATTATTAGAATATAAAATGTAAATTATGAGGGGAGAGTATGTAAAATTAATAGGATACAATATAAAAATGATATAATAAGAGTAAGATATATATTTATGAATTCATAATTAGATATATCTAAGCTTTGGAAATAGTCTTTGAAGATTCATATATAAAAAGGTTTTTGGGGAGTTAAAAATGGATAATGAATTATATGAAAAACTTATAAATAATTTAGAAGAACTTAAACAAGAAATAGGTGATAAAAATACTAAACTTTTTAATTTGATTTTATTAGAACGTATCATTAAAAGATTGATATCGTTCAATTATAATTGTAAAGAATGTAAGAAGTACACTATAGATTTAAATAACCATATAAATAAACTTAAAGAAAAACACGGTCAATTTAATAAGAGAGACTTCAAGGAGCATAAATCTAAAATTAATGGTATTATTTCTCATTTACAAAAAGAACATAAATTAGTAACTGAAGGTTATTATGTAGGTATTTATATGTCAATGGGTATAAGTCTTGGCTTGGTATTTGGACTTCTTTTATTTGATAATATTGCACTAGGGTTACCTATAGGATTAAGTATTGGTGTGGCAATTGGATCTAGTAAGGATGCAGATGCTAAGAAAAAGGGACTAATAATTTAAGGGGGAAATTAAGACTTTATGTATAATATATTTAATATAACTATTAATAGTGAAAAAATATAGGGGGAATAACAATGAGATACTACATGAAATCAAAGTTTTTTAAATTAAGAGAAGACTTTTGGATAAAAAATGAATTCAAAAAAGAATGCTTCTTAGTAGACAGCAAATTATTTACAATGGGATTACAATGTGAAATTCTAAAAAATAATAACGTAATATACTCTGTAAAACAAAGAGTATTATCATTTCTATCAAACTACGAAATCTTTGAAAATGGAAATATAATAGCAAAAGTAAGTCAAAAATTAACTTTTTCAAAGAATAAGCTAAAGGTAGATAGTAAATATGGAGAGATAAAAATTCAAGGGGATGCATTTCGCTATAATTATTCAATACTTAAGGACAATAAGATAATAGCAAGGGTAAATAAGTTAGCTGCATTTACAGATAATTACACTGTAAATATAGATTTTGAAGATGAAGCATTTATATTAAGTTTAGCATTTATAATAGACGATATAATAGGTAAACAGTTTAAATAACGCAAATATACTTTATCTATCAATTAACAATTGGTCTTTCAGCAGAGGGGAATAAAATTTTATAACTAGAAAAGCGACCAAAATTTTGGTCGCTTTTAATATATTTTAATAATAGTCATTATATATAAATTTAATTATATTATTAATCTCTGACTATTATTTTTCCTAATTTGTCAAAAAAGCCTTTTAAATTCAATTGTCCATACCCCCATTGTCTATCTGGGTATTTTTGTATATATATTCTGTCAGCTCCTATTATAAAAAAGTTCTTTATAGTTTGAGTATTCATATATATATCATTTTTTTTCCCCCATTCAAGCAATAACGCTGAAGCACCTGCAGTAATTGCAGCAGAAACACTGGTTCCGGTCATTTTTTTAAAACCATTGTTACTTGATGGTCCACAAACATCAAATCCAGGTGCTACAATTTCTGGCTTGACATGTTGATTTCTAGTATATCCTCGCCCAGAAGATGCAACTAAACTTTTATCTTTTAATTTATATGCTCCAACAGTTAAAACACCTTCAGCAGTTGATGGTTCTGTAATAGTTGAATCAGGATTAGGACTTGAGAATTGTACACCTTCAACCCAACCATTTCTAGTAATGAAAGCATGAACATTTCTATTAACAATTAAATCACCATATAAAATAATCTTCCAGTTCCCCTCAGTTGGATTTTTGAATCGGATTGAATATAGTTGATTACCAGATAACATTTCGAACATTTCATATTTTATATATATCTCAGTTTCTTCAAGTATCAATGTATATTTTTCTTCTTGTTCACATTTTATTTTAAATGGAATCTGAGCAATAAATTCATTAGTTGGTGAGATAATTGATATTGGCATAAGATCAGGATAAAAATTCCAAATGTTCAATGTAAACCCTTTTACTCCTTCACCCACATCTATTTTCATTTCTTTTTCTTGTTCATCTTTAGAAAATTCTACAGAGTAGTGCCTTTGCGTTGGTGCTTCATTTCCAGCTGCTACAACTACTACGTTTCCTTCTTTAGCGCCGACCTGAGATAAATATATTTCAGATGTACTACTTCCATCATGACCTCCTTGATTACTACCTATTCCGATACAAATAACTAATTGTTTACCCGCATATTTTTGAGCTTGCTTAGTTAAGTATTTTACAGCCATCATCAAATCGGTATTTTGATAAGCAGGTACTGAACTATCATCAATTAAATAAAAATCCTTTAAATATTTTTTTGCTTCTTTTAATTTTACTACGATAAGTTCTGAATCTGGAGCAACACCTATAAAATTTACATTATTTTTAATAATTTCTTTTCCTGCCGCAACACCTGCTAAAAATGTTCCATGCCCAGATTTATCTTTAGTTGGAACAATTGAAAATGGATTTTCAGATTTTAATGCTTGATCAATCTCATCTCTTGTAAACTCTGTTCCATATTCAAATTCATCAGGAGGGTTTCCCTGAATTGTCTGATCCCAAATAGAAATAATTTTGGACGTATTGTCTTCATAGATAAAGGCAGGATGTGTATAATTGATTCCAGAATCAATAATTCCAATGATAACATCCTGTCCTCTAAGCATAACATGAGGATGCTCATGAAAGAATGAAAGGTCATTATATTCTGAAAAACATTTTTTGTAATCCTTAGAATCTTCTTCTTGATATGGACCATATAAATTAGGAACGAGACAGTATTTTAAATTACCTAGCAATTGTATTCTATTTTTTTCTGATTCTTCTTTAATATGCAATATTGCAATATCATCATTTACGATTTGATAAGATTCTGCAGTGTGATATGATACATAATGATCTAACTTATTTAAATTGCCTCCATAGTGAACTATTATATCAACATATTGCTCTGATATAATTGCATTATCTATTTCCATAATAAACTCCTTACCCTAAAAAATTAATATAGAACACTCTTTTTTATAATAGCAACCTCTAAATGTTTGTACACTTGTTTATACAATTATTTGTAGCAATCTTAACCCACCTGTTTACATTTTGATTAAATTGCTCAATACATACATTTATACATAATTGACTACCAAGTATATTTGCTTGCAAAGTTGCTTTAAATGAACCTTCTATTAATTGTTGCTTTAAACTAAATTCTTTCTCCGATACTATTGTTTGCATAGGATTGATATCAAATTGTGTAACTACACTATTACTATATTTCACAAATATGGTACAGCGATTAGAAGTACAATTTCCAAATTCTACAGAAAATAAATTTATATTAGGAAACTGTGCTGCTAAAACTTGGTTAAAAGTATTAGAAGGGTTAGTTCCTGCTGTATAATTAAAGTAAAATTCATTACCTGGATTATTAATAAATACAGGATAGAATATAGGCACATATAAACAAGGAATTTCTCTTAATTGATATAACGATATAAAAAAATATGGATAGGTAAATAAACTATAATGCATACAATATCCTCCTTGATTATTGTTTTGATACTACTAAATATATTATTCGAACTTTTAATTTCTGTTACCATATAAAAGCAGCAGAGAAACAAGGAGATTTCATTTTTATTATATTAAGCCATACACCCTTGATAGTAAATTAACATATTAATTACTATCAAGGGGGGATTTTTATGGGATTAAAAGAAGTAAATTATAATGATATTAAAGATCAAATACAACCAGGTGATATAATCGCTTTTTCAGGAAAAACTTATGTTGATGAAATCATT
>NZ_DATIRC010000091.1:0-1540 GCF_035470145.1 Romboutsia sp. | reverse complement strand
CTTCAAGGGCATAAACCTTTGGAGCATGTTTTGGCCATGCTATGGTCACCAAGAGAATCAGTGCGCTAATGTAAATTTTTTTCATTTTCTTTATTTTCCTTAAAATATTCCAACTGAATGCGTATTTTGCGTTGTAGCTCTCAGCGGTATTTTTAATATGTTAAAATTTCATTCCCATTTCTTCCCATAAAAGTAATGCCAAGGAATTGATTTTTTAAAGCGCCAAGTTTTTTTTGAAACACTTCTCTGCCAAAGGGATGGATGCTATTAAGATCATTGGTGTCAATAAATATTTCATAGAAATCTTTATTATATTTTGTTAACTTGTTAATAAGATCATATGCAGAATTTCCGTCAAAATCACCTTCCAATTTCAGATGGAGGCTATTTTGGGTGTTAAAAGAATAAATATGAAAATTTGATGCCATGAAGTTGTCTCCCTTTAAAGCTTATTACTTAAAGTTCTTGGAAAGCAGGTATCTCAGAATTTGTTGATTACTTGATTTAAGTCCATTGGAAATTCTCTATTTTACATTCCCAGGATTTTTTATAATTTAAGAGCAAGGATAATGCCAAATTTCTCAAAATTAGGCTAAAAGAAGTGTATTCTACTGAATAAACAGGAAAAATTATTAAAATAGAGAAAACATACCAACCGCGACAAGATTACATAATTGTTATATGAAGTCTTATTTATTTCATTTTTGTATTATTATATGTTAATTATAACAAAAATGTAATTAAGGGCTCAGATTAAGCCTAAGCTTTCTATAATGGATTTTATATCACAAATTGATGTTTAATCTGGATGATGAGCTTTTTATTTTCTATTCAAAGTCTGCCACTATTCATCTTTATCCTATCACCCTCAATTTTCAATCTCTCACCAACGCCCCGAATATCCTGTAAACACAGGTCGTGAATCATGAATTTAAGCTAAATATTTTTGGCATTTACTACTACATGTGATATATAAAAAATCAGTCCAGAGAATTTCCTCATTCGATGTTGAGAAAACAACCTGAATAAAAGAATATTAAAAACATTTGAAAGGAAATGGCCATGCCTGTTATCACCATATCACGCCAATTTGGTGCCGGAGGGAAAACACTTGGCAGACGTATTGCCGATACTTTGGGATATTTTTATGCTGATGAAGACATTATCGAAAGGGCTGTAGTAGAAATACACATCTCTTCCGATGGGAGAAAAATCATTGAAACGGAATCTGTCGACAAATTGAGAAAATTTATCTCCAAGCTTAATCCCTTTGGAACGAGCTTAATGGAACTTCCTTTAAGCGATAAAGAAAGATATATTGATGGATTTAAGTATTTTGAATTGCTAAACTTAATTATACCCAAAATTGCCAAGGACGGAAATGCCGTCATCGTCGGTAGGGGAGGGCAGTATATTTTACATGGTTTTGATGAAGCCTTTCATTTACTTCTTATCGCCGATGAAGCGGATCGAATTAAATTCGTTGAGAATTATTACCGTGTATCAAGGGAAAGAACCATCAAGATTTTAAAAAGAATGG
>NZ_DATIRC010000090.1:0-2121 GCF_035470145.1 Romboutsia sp. | reverse complement strand
AAGTAGTTAAACCAGTAAAAGACTTTATAGATTCATTTGCACAAATAATGTTTAGAATAACTAACATGGTGTTACAATTAACTCCATATGGGGTATTTAGTCTTATGGTATCAGTATCTGCAAATAATGGATTAAGCACACTTATTCCTCTTGCAAAGGTAATTATTGCAATGTACATTGCATGTGCTATACATTTAGTTTTTATACATGGAAGCTTAATAGCCTTTGTAGCTAAAGTTAACCCAATTACCTTCTTTAAAAAGCTTTCTCCTGCTTTAGTTGTAGCCTTTACTACTAGAAGCAGTTATGGAACTTTACCAGTAACAATTGAAACACTAGCAAATAAAGTGAAGATTTCAGAAAAAATTTCAAGCTTTGTAGCCCCATTAGGTGCTTCCATGGGAATGAATGGTGGTGGTGGAATATACCCTGCTCTTATATCAATATTTGTAGCAAGAATATTTAATATTCATCTTAATGTAAGTGACTATTTATTATTAGTTGCTACTACTAGTTTTGCTTCAATCGGTATTGCTGGTGTCCCAGGAGCAGCAACTATTGCTTCAACAGTTGTTCTTTCAACATTAGGGCTACCAATAGAAGGTTTGGCTATGGTTCTTGGAATTGATATCGTAATTGATATGGTTAGAACTATGACCAATGTAGCTGGAGCTTCAGTAGTAGCATTATTAGTAGCTAGCTCAGAAGATGAATTTGATAAAAACACCTTTAATGAAACAAATAAAGATGATTTAAAATTAAAAAAAGCATAAGAAATTCGCTTTACTTGATTAAGTAGTTGGAAATTATATTTATATATAAATCATATAGAATATAATTTCCTTCAATATAAATATTTTATTTAGGAGGACTTTATTATGTCAAAGATTTATATTATTCATGAAAACAATGAATGGACTGCGCCACTTATAGAAGAGCTAAAAGCTCTACAGCTTCCATATGAAGATTGGTTTATTGATAAAGGAGTGCTAGATTTATCTCAAGCACCACCAGAAGGGATATTCTATAATCGTATGAGTGCTTCATCTCATACTAGAGAACATCGTTATGCAGCAGAATATACTGCTTCAATTTTAGCGTGGCTAGAGGGTCATGGCCGCAAGGTTCTAAACACTAGTCGCGCATTGCAGCTAGAGGTTAGTAAGGTTTTACAATACACTTCTCTTAACGCTCATGGAATTCGTACTCCAAAAACAGTAGCTGCTGTAGGAAAAGAAGAAATTATAAAAGCTGCACAAAGCTTTAACGGATCTTTTATCACTAAACATAATCGTGGTGGAAAAGGATTAGGAGTTCAACTATTTCAAAATATTGAAGCATTAAAAGCTTACGTTTATGGTCCAGAATTTGATGAGCCAATTGATGGAATAACACTTATACAGGAATATATTAAATCTCCTGATTCTTTCATAACTCGCTGTGAATTTATAGGCGGAAAGTTCGTATATGCTGTACAAGTTGATACTTCTAAAGGATTCCAATTGTGTCCTGCGGATGCTTGCCAAATTGGTGATACTTTCTGTCCTGTAGGTGTAACACAAAAGCCTAAATTCAAAATCGTAGAGGGCTTTATCAACCCTATACTTGACAAGTATGCTCACTTCCTTGAAGCAAACAGTATTCATATTGCTGGTATAGAATTTATTACTGATGAACATGGAGAAATCTATACTTATGATGTAAATACTAATACAAATTATAACTCAGATGCTGAAGCTATTGCAGGTATATCTGGAATGGGAACAATTGCAAAATATCTTGGTAGTGAGCTTAAAGTACAATATTAAATCTTAAATTTAAAATTCTATTTTTTTAACAAAAAAGGAGCCAATCTCTATTTTGAGACAGCTCCTTCCCTCTATTTTGTCTGAAAAATTATAGTTTTATAAATAATTTTCAATTCTAATGCTCTCTTTCAAAACTTCCACAGTCTGTACACTCTTTAGTTGTAGCATTATCTTCATGCTTAACTACTTTAATCTCATTAAGACTGCACTTTTCAACTGTTTTAGCATGATACTTACATTCATGTACAGTACATCCAATACTAGAATTTATATTTTGATTCATATTAGAACCTCCTTTAAATTAGACTAAAAA
>NZ_DATIRC010000089.1:0-17120 GCF_035470145.1 Romboutsia sp. | reverse complement strand
TGAGTCATCATAAACTTGAGGTAAGAAACCTACATTTTTCGTATCCTGATGGACACGAAGCGGTAAAAAATATATCATTTACAATCCACCATGGTGAATCTGTGGGGATAATTGGTGCGAATGGTGCTGGAAAGTCTACACTACTGAAGTTATTGATGGGTGTTGTATTTCCAGATAATGGAGAAGTTGTGGTAGGAGATGTCCATGTAACAAAAAAGACATTACCGATGATACGTCAGAGATTAGGGCTAGTTTTCCAGGACCCTGATGATCAGTTGTTTATGACAACTGTTTATGATGATGTAGCATTTGGACCACGAAATTACAAGCTTGATGAAAAAGAAGTTGAAAGTAGAGTAGCAAAGGCTTTGGGATTGGTAGGAATAGCCCACTTGAAAGACAGAGCGCCCTTTAAACTATCAGGTGGAGAAAAGCGATGTGCCGCAATTGCATCTGTTTTATCAATGCAACCGGATGTATTGATAATGGATGAGCCAACATCAGCTTTAGACCCTAAATCAAGGCGGAGATTAATTGGTTTATTAAAAAGCTTTGAACATACAAAGATAATCACCAGTCACGATTTGGACATGGTGTTTGAAACCTGTAAAAGAATTATTGTGATAAAAGAAGGTAAAATTGTCGCAGACGGAGACACAGCGGAGATTTTAAACAATGCAAAATTGCTAGATGACTGTGGGTTAGAAATACCTCTTTCACTTCAAAATTGTCCTATCTGTGGAATTTCCAAAGGATAATTCGGAAAATATATTTCTATAAATAGGAAGTTATAAGTTACACAATTAAAGTTAATACTAAAAAGGGTAAAATTAAAATTCTGGAGGTATTAACTATGGGTGTTGTAGGAAATGTAGGAAATGAAAATATGCAGGCTTGCATAAATATTTGTGTGAAATGTACACAAGCTTGTGAAGAGTGTCTTACTTTATGTTTAAAGGAAGAAGATGTAGCAGCAAGAGTAAAATGCATTCAAACCCTTCAAGATTGTATAGATATTTGTTGCTTAGCTACTAAGTTTATGGTTAGAAATAGTGAACATGCAAAACATATTTGTAAAGAATGTGCAGAAATATGTGAAGCTTGTGCTAAAGAATGTGGAATGTTTAAAGATGAACATTGTCAAAACTGTGCAGAGATATGTCGTCAATGTGCAGAAGCGTGTAGACAAATGGGTATGTAGTTATAAGATACAATCAAAATCAGATTCTTAAATCTAGTTTTGATTGTATTTTTTTGTTTTTTGGAATTTGACAATAACTTAAAAAAAGTGTATGGTTATAAATGTCATATGCCAATAAATCATAAGGAGATGAAAATTAATCTACAATTTGCAGAGATTTAATAATTTCAGATGTAGTAAAATAGTTTTGTATAGATGTACTTTGGGAAAAATTTGAATATATTTTAATATATATGCACAAGGAACAATTAGAAAAGAGGTGACGTATTGATTATAGAAATGAGATTTGCAGTACGATATGTTGAAACTGATAAGATGGGAATTGCACATCATTCTAATTATGCAATTTGGTTTGAAGCAGGGAGGACTGAGTTTTTTAAGAAAATTGGTATACCTTATTCAAAAATTGAAGATGATGGAGTTTTGTTACCACTTATAGACTTAAAATGTTCTTTTAAAAAACCTGCTATGTATGAAGATGAAATAATAATAAAAACTAAATTGGAAAATATGACAAATGTAAAAGTTACATTTTCATATGAGCTATATAATTCTTTTAATAATAACTTGATTGCAACGGGAGAAACAACTCATGCGTGGACAGATAAAAATTTAAAGCCAATTAATATAAAGAAAAAACTAAATAAACTATATGAGATTTTAATGAGTATTTAGTTATCTTATATATGAGAAGGATAGTAAAGAATTGTTGGGGGAACTCATTTAGTTGATGCAGATAAGATTAGATTAAATAAAACAATTACATATTTTAAAGAAAAGAATATTCAATTAATTGGTGTGTCTCATTGTACAGGAGAGAATGCAGGAAAAAAGCTTAAAGAAACATTTAGACTTAATATATAAATTAAACCTCTGATACTATCTTAGCATCAGAGGTTTTTGATAGTATAGATAATATAAAAATTTTAATGATTTTTTTATTCTTCATAAGTTCTACATAATATCTAAATATAATAAAAGTAAGAAAACTAAATTATATGAGGAGGTTGTTATTATGTTCTGTGGAGGTTTTGGAGGAGCAGGTTTTATGAATAATGGTTGGTTCCTTCTAATGATGAGTATAAGAATATTTGCATTTATTGCTTTAATAGTACTAGGTATAAAACTATTTAATAAACATACAGATAACTCTAGAAATGCATTAAAAATACTAGATGAAAAATTTGCTAACGGTGAGATTAGTGAAGATGATTATATAGCTAGAAAAAATATTTTACTACAAAAAAGATAAAAATAATAAAAAGTGAGTTAGAAATTTCTAACTCACTTTTTAGAATAATTCATATTTTTAATAAAAGGGGTGGATGTAATTCAAAAGAAAGGTATGTTATTTGTGTTAATGGGATTTTTAGTAATATGAGGAGTAACAGGGATTACCTATGCAAATACAAAGAATGATGTTACAGAAGTAAATAATCTAAAAATAGAACCTTACTTAGATTAAAAAACAAATATTACAAAGATAGTTTTTATGCATAGAAAATAGAATATCAAAACTACACGAAAAAATTGATAGCTCAACTTGAAAATGGTTCGTAAAATAGCCGTTAGGTTATATTTTGTTTATGAAGGAGACGCATATGAAGAAAGCAGATATAAAGCTTATAGTAGGAATTTTTCTAATAAGTTTATTTATACTAGGAGTTTTCAAGTTTGTATCAAAAGATATTAATAAAGGATACGTTATAATTAAGGTGGAAAATGAGATTGTAAAAAAAATTGAAATAAATAATAGGACACAAGGCACATATAACTTTAAGTTTAATAATAACGAGGGAGAGATTGAAATTAAAAATGGAGCTGTTAAAATGAAGGAAATGAGAAAAATTATTTGTCCAAGAGGAATTTGTTCTAAAACAGGATGGATAGAAAAAAGTTATGAGACTATTGTTTGTATGCCAAATAAAATTATTGTAAGTATTGAGCAAATATAATAAATTCAAAATGATATTTTTTAGGGAAGTAGATGATAATGAATAAATCTATGAAAATTATATCATAATTAAATGAAGTAGTTGAAAAATAATATTGTTCAAAACTAAATATATTATGAAAAAACCGTTGATATACTTTATCAACGGTTTAAAAAAGTTTATTCAGCTAATTGCTTGCTGTTATATAAATCTGTATTTAATTCATTTGTAAACTTACTTGAAACTAAACCAGCTACCATAGAGCCACTTACATTAAGTGCAGTTCTAGCCATATCTATTAACGGCTCTATAGCTATTAATAAACCGACCAAGCCTACAGGAAGGCCCATAATAGAAAGAACAGTTAGTGCTGCAAAAGTTGCTCCTCCTCCTACTCCTGCAATACCGAAAGATCCTAAAGCTGTAACTACTATAAGTTTAATTAAAAATGCTGGTGCTAAAGGATTTATTCCGACAGTTGGCGCGATCATTATAGCTAGCATTGCTGGATAAATACCAGCGCAACCATTTTGGCCGATAGTCGTTCCAAGAGATGCAGAAAGATTAGCGTGACCTTCATCAACACCTAGTTTATCAATTTGAGCTTCAACATTAAGAGGTAGTGTACCAGCACTTGTTCTTGATGTAAATGCAAATATCAATACAGGTGCAACTTTCTTCAGGTAAGTAAATGGATTTAAACCAATTAATGTAATTATTAGTAAATGAATAATAAACATTATTAATATTGCAACGTAAGAAGCTAAAACAAAGTTTAATAATCTTAACATCTCGCTATAGTTACTTGAAGAAACTACCTTAGTCATAAGTGCTAATACACCATATGGTGTTAATCGTAAAATTATTGTAACCAGTCTCATAACTACATCGTGTAGAGAATTTATTATTTTAGTAAAAAATTCTGCTGATTCTGGTTTCTTTCTCTCTAATCCTAAAACAGCAACAGCAATAAAAGCAGAAAATACAACTACAGATAATGTAGCCGAGCTAGTTTGGCCTGTCATTGCATAAAAAGGATTTGTTGGGATAATTTCAATTATTTGTTCCTGAATAGGTTTTGCTTGAAAATCGATTAGTCCCGCTTCTAATTCTTCAGTTCTCTTTGCTTCATTTTCTCCTACTTGTAATCCTTGAGCTGTCAAGTTAAAGACACTTGCAGAACCTGCTCCAACTGCTGCAGAAATTGCCGTTGTGATTAAAAGAACGGCAATGATTAAACCTGTTATTTTTCCTAAGTTTTTAGATTTTTGATTAATAATTGCAGATGTTATAGATACAAATACAAGTGGAGTTACTATCATTTTTAACAATCTTACATAGCCTGAACCAATAATAGCAAACCAACTATTAGATTGAGTAACTACATCTGATGATGCTCCATAAATCATTTGAAGTATTGCTCCATATAAAATACCTATCCCTAAAGCTGTAAGCACCCTAGAAGTAAAAGAGTAATGCTTCTTTTGCATCTTAAACAATACATAGACAAGAATAAGCATTACAGCCATACTAAAAACTACAGAGAATGTCGTGTTCATTTTATCTCCTCCTAAACCATTTCAATATTTAAATTATTCTACCTAAAACAGATTACCAGGCCCCTTAAATAATAGATAATCCCCCCTTCTTGTACAATATAACAAATAGTTTTTACATCTTTGAAATTGTAACTATTTCTACCATATTATAGAAAAACATTATGAAGAATTTATGAAGAATTTATGAAGAATTCAAAGTATTTAACATACCTAAAGTAGAAGAAAATAGACATTAAAAATTTAATATTTATTTTTTCTTCATAATTTCTCTATAACTTGCTACTATAATTTAATTAAAATAAATGTAGGAGGTGAGAAATATGAAAAAATTATTATCTATAGCTGTAGTTGGAGTGATGTTTTTAGCTTCTTCTAGTTCTGCATTTGCAGCAAATCACGTATCTGAAATGGCTAAGGCAAAAGGTGGCCAACATGTAGCTGAATGTGCTAAAAGAATGGATAAAGGTATATCAGAATGCTTAAAATTATCTGAGTGCCAAGATGGAATGTAAATCTCTACATATAATTTAAAGAATGAACTATTTATTTTAATGAGATAGTTCATTTTTATTATTGAATAAAAATACAAATAAATTATTGACAAACTGATTGAAAAGAATTATCTTTTAAAAAAGATTATTGAAAATAATAATTAATTTCAGATTTGGAGGTGGTTTTATAAAGGTAATACATTGGAGTGGTACTGGTAATACAGAAGCTATGGCTAATCTTATAGGCAAAGGTATTTCTAACCAAGGTAAGGAAGCGGAAGTTTTAAGTATAGATAAAGTTAGTGTAAATGATATAAAAAATGAAGAACTAGAAGAAAGTGAATTTGCACCTTTTATAGAATTTTTAAAAGATATAGGAAATGGTAAAAAAGCTTTACTATTTGGTTCTTATGTATGGGGCGATGAAGAATGGATGAGAAACTGGGAAGAACAAATGAAAGGATATGGTTTTGAAATTCCTCTAGAGCCTGTAATAGTAAATGAAATGCCTGAAGGTAGTGAAGAAGAAAGATGCATTAACTTTGGAAAAGAAATAGCTAAGCTATAATATTGTTAATCGTCAATGTGCGCAAAAGTGTAACAAAATAGGTATGTGGTTATAATATACAATCAAACCAGATTCTTAAATATAGTTTTGATTGTATATTTTTTTGTATTTGTTAATTTAAATAAATAATTCAGGATAGTAGATAAATTTTCATAAAAAAAATAATGATATTGATTTTCATTAATGGATTGATTATAATAATTATTATCAAGTATTATTCTTTATTTAGCAATTTACGAAATAATAAGCAAAAGGGGGAAAAAAATTGAAAATATCTAGGAGAGATTTCTTAAAATGGTGTAGCGCATCAGCTGTTGCGATGGGAATTACCAAAATGGAATTAGATAAGCTTGAAAGCATTGTAATGGCAGCAGAAACAGCACCACCAGTTATATGGCTTCAAGGCTCAGGGTGCTCAGGATGTACAATATCTCTTTTAAATGCAGTAGAAAACACTACTGTAGATGATTTGTTATTAAATAAGGTTAGTATGAAATACCATTCTAATCTTATGGTAGCAGCAGGACAAAGTGCTATGTCTGTTATTGATGATGCCATAACAATATCAAGTGGAAAATTTATATTAGTTGTAGAAGGTGGAATATCAACTGCAGATAATGGCATCTACTGTACTTTAGGAGAAAGAAATGGTAGACACTGGACTATGTTAGATGCAGTTACGGAATTAGCTCCACATGCTAAATATATTATAGGAGCAGGAACGTGTGCTACATTTGGTGGAGTTGGAAAATTAGGCTCTAATCCAACAGGCATTAAAAATCTAACTAGTGTACTTGATAGAAACAATAGTAAAAAATTAATAAATTTACCAGGATGTCCAGTTCATCCATATACACTAACTAAAACTATAATAGATGTACTGCTGTATGGGCCACCTAAGTTAACTTCAGAAAAAAGTCCCACACAATATTATTCAACAAGTGTACATAATCAATGTCCTTTTAAAGGAACAGCTCAAGTAAGCGAATTAGGGCAAAGTGGTTGTTTAAAAGGATTAGGGTGTAAAGGACCAATAGCAAAGTATGATTGTCCTAATAGAAAGTGGAATAACAAAACAAATTGGTGTATAGGAGCAGGACACCCATGTATAAAATGTTCTAGAGATGATTTTGGAGCTGAATCATTCTATAGCTTTAAATAACTCTGAGAAATCTAATAAATTATAATAAAATGAATACTAGTAGCAAGGGTTAGAGTTGAGTTAAAATAAAACTTAACAGAAACATTACATATACTTAACATTTTATATTAGTTCTTCAATTATAATAAATGATGAAAAGGGATTTCTATATTTTTATAAAGGGGGAACTAAAGTGAAGATATCTAGAAGAGAATTCTTAAAATGGTGTACAGCATCAGCGGCTGCAATGGGAATTACTAAAGTAGAGTTAGACAAGCTTGAAACTATTGTAATGGCAGCAGAAACAGCACCGTCAGTTATATGGCTTCAAGGTTCAGGATGCTCAGGATGTACAATATCTCTATTAAATGCAGTAGAAAATACAACGATAGACAATCTTTTATTAAATCAGATTAGTATGAAATACCATTCCAGCCTTATGGTAGCAGCAGGACAAACTGCTATGTCTATTATAGATGATGCTATAGCAACATTAAGCGGAAAATTTATATTAGTCGTAGAAGGTGGAATACCAACAGCAAACAACGGTATTTATTGTGTACTAGGAGAAAGAAATGGAAGTCACTGGACTATGGTAAATGCAGTTAGAGAGTTGGCTCCACATGCTAAATATATTGTAAATGCAGGAACGTGTTCATCATTTGGAGGAGTTGCAAAATTAGGTACAAACCCTACAGGAGTAACGAGTGTTAGTGGGTTACTAGGAACTACAGTAAGTAGTAAACTAGTTAACTTACCTGGATGCCCAGTCCATCCATATACATTAACTAAAACTTTAATAGATTTATTATTATATGGAATGCCAAGCGTAGATTATAATAGAATGCCAAGAGCATTTTATAGTTATGAAGTACATGATAGATGTCCATTTAGAGAATATGATGAAGTAAAATCTCTAGGTGTTATAGGATGTTATGAGGAGTTGGGATGTAAAGGCCCATCTACATATAATGATTGTCCAACAAGAAAATGGAACAATAAGGTTAATTGGTGTATTGGAGCGGGGCATATGTGTATAGGTTGCGCTGGTAAAAATTTTGGAAGCGGTCCAATATATAAATTTGGAACAGGAACATCATACGATGATTAAAGGGGGAATAAAGCATGACAACTATTAAAATAGATCCAGTAACCAGGCTTGAAGGTCATTTAAAAATAGAAGTTGAAGTAGATAGTAATAACGTAGTAACTAATGCATATAGTTCTGGGACGATGTTTAGAGGATTTGAAAAAATCCTTGTAGGAAGAGATCCAAGAGATGCTATACATATAACTCAAAGAATATGTGGATTATGTCCTGTAAGTCATGCTATAGCATCGGTTAAAGCAATAGAAGAATCGTTTGGATTTAAACCATCTGAAAATGCAAAGCTTATAAGAAATCTTATACAAGGAGCTAATTATTTATCTGATCATATACTTCAATTTTATCATTTATCGTTATTAGATTATGCAAAAGGTCCAAGTCAAAGCCCTTGGACACCAGGATATGACATTGACTATAGATTAAGTGATACTCAAAATAGCGCACTTATAAATAATTACTTAAAAGCATTAGAAATAAGAAGAAAAGCTCACGAAATGGCAGCGATATTTGCAGGTAAAATTCCTCATGTTATGAGTATAGTGCCTGGTGGGGTAACTAAAAAACCTACTCCTACAGATATAACTAACTTTAAAAATTACTTATCGATAGTTAAATCATTTGTAGATAACGTATACATAAACGATGTGAATATTATAGCAAATGCTTATAGCGATTACTACAATATAGGAAAAGGCAGCGGAAACTTACTTACATTTGGAGTGTTTGATATGCCAAATAGTAGTAATACATTATTTGCTCCAGGTACATATACTAATGGAGTTTATGGATCAGTTAATATGAATAATATAAAAGAAAATATAAAGTATTCTTGGTATACTGGAACTTCATCTCATCCATCAAGTGGAGATACAAACCCTGATCATACAAAATCAGGAGCATATTCATGGCTTAAATCACCTAGATACAATGGACAAGTTTATGAAGTTGGACCTCTTGCTAGAATGTTTATGAATAAAGAATATACAAGAGGAATATCTGTTATGGATAGACATATGGCAAGGGCACTTGAAACTAAAAAAATAGCAAATGAAATGACAAATTGGATAAATCAAGTTTCAACAACTGAAAGTACTTATACTCAATTGCCACTTCCTCAATCAGGAGTAGGAGTAGGACTTACAGAAGCTCCAAGGGGTGGACTTGGGCACTGGTTAGATTTCTCATCACAACAAATAAGCAAGTATCAAATAGTAACACCAACTTGTTGGAACGTATCACCTAGGGATGATGCTGGTAAAATGGGACCACTTGAACAGGCATTAATAGGAACAAAGGTTGCTGATATAAACCAACCTATAGAACTTCTTAGAATAGTTCACTCATTTGACCCGTGTACAGGTTGTTCTATACATGTTATAGATAGTGAAAAGAATATAAAAGCTCAGTTTGTAGTGTCTACACCAAATCCTAAGGGGTTATTGAATGTGTAATATAGGTATACTGGGTATAGGTAATATACTTTTAAAAGATGATGGTATAGGAGTTCATATTATAAATGAACTCCTTAAAGAAGACTATCCACAAAATGTAGATATAGTAGATGGTGGAACATCAATACTTGATTTACTAGATGTATTTGTTAAAAATGACAAAATAATAGTTGTAGATACATTAAAAGGTGGCCATGAACCTGGAACAATATACAAGGTAACTCCAGAAGAAATGGGTAGTTACATAAAATCGAACTCATCATTGCATGATGTTCAAGTACTAGATATGCTAAAAAATGCAAACTTACTTGGATATAATCCGAAAGTCATAATTATTGGAGTAGAACCTAGTGAAATAGAATATGACATAGGACTTTCAAATGTTTTAAAAAGTGAATTTACTAATTTATTAAACATAGTAAGACAAGAAATTGAGTTGTCTTTAGAAAATAGGTGATAAAATGCATGAAGTGTCTATAATGGCAGAGGTATTTGATATAATTGAAGACAATGTAAAAAGCCATAATATAAAAAAAGTAAACAAGGTAGTTATAGATATTGGAGAATTTACTTGTGTAGAAGAAAGTTCACTTAGGTTTTCTTTTGATACAATGAAAATAGACACTGTTTGTAAAGATTCAGATTTTATAATTAACAAAATACCTGCAACTGCAAAATGTGATAATTGTGGTGAAGTATTTAATGTGAGTTATACAAATAAATTATGTTCTATATGTAATGAATTTTCCAATAACATAGTAACTGGATATGAATTATCACTACAAACTATAGAGGGGCAATGATATGAAACAGATATTAGTAAAAAAAGATATATTAAAAAACAATAATTCTATAGCAGATGAAAATAGAATATTATTAAATGAAAAGAAAATATTTACCATGAATTTACTGGGTTCACCTGGGGCTGGAAAAACATCAGTACTTGAACAAATAATAGAAAATATGAAAGATGACGTAAATATGTCTGTTATAGAAGGCGATCTTTATACTACTAAAGATGCACAGAGAATAGAAAATAAAGGAATAGACGTTATACAAGTAAATACAGGTGGTGCTTGTCACTTAGATGCAGCTATGATTAAAGAAGCTATGGACAGTATAGATATAGACAATTTAGATTTTTTAGTTATAGAAAATGTAGGAAACTTAGTTTGCCCTGCATCTTATGACTTGAGCGAAGATATAAAGGTTACAGTTATGAGTATAACAGAAGGAAACGATAAACCACTTAAGTATCCTTCTATGTTTCAAAGATCACAAGTAATTATTTTAAACAAAATAGATATACTAGAGTTTACAAACTTTAATATGGATGAATTTTACAATGATATAAGAAGCTTAAATAAAGAAGCTAAAGTATTCGAGGTATCTTGTAGAACTAAAGAGGGTGTAACACAATTATGTGATTACTTAAGAAATTTAATAAACTTAAAGAGGGGGAATTAATATGCCAAGCTTAGGATTACCAGAGTTAATAGTTATATTATTTATAGCACTTATAGTTTTTGGACCGAAAAAATTACCTGATATTGGAAGAGCTGTAGGAACATCTATAAAAGAGTTCAAAAAAGCTACAAAAGGTATAATAGAGGATAATGAAAAAGAAGAAGTTAAGTAATTTTTATAAGGGAGAGATAAAATATGCATAATAACAAAAGTGAAATGGAAATATTAGATCACCTAGAAGATCTTAGAAAAAAACTTATAATCTGCGTAATTTTTATGTTTATACTTTCTATAGTATCCTATGTAAAAAGCGATGAGATAATAGATTTTTTAAAACAACCTTTAGGAAATATAGAATTGGTTTTCATAACTCCTACAGAAGGGTTTATGACTAAAATAAAAGTTGCATGTTTCGGTGGATTAGTACTTTCATCACCAGTTATATTTACACAGACTATATTATTTGTCTCTCCTGGACTTTATAAAAAAGAAAAAATACTACTATATTCATGTCTTCCATTTATAATAGGACTATTTTTGGGAGGGATATACTTCTGTTCTAAATTTATACTTCCAATAACACTTAATTTCCTTATGAGCTTTGGAGGAGCGTTTATTTCTCCTATGATATCAGTTAACAAGTATTTTTCATTTGTTATAATGATAACCCTAGGACTTGGGATAGTATTTGAACTTCCTATGGTAATGCTTTTATTATCTAGAATAGGAATAGTAAGTTATGAAATGTTGTCTAAAAAAAGAAAATATGCCATGTTTATTATAGTAGTTATAGCAGCTATTATTACACCTACTCCTGATATGATTACACTTTTAGCTGTTTCAATTCCTCTTATTATATTATATGAACTTAGCTTAGGGCTTATATTGATATTTGACAAAATGCTGGGAAAGGGAAGTAGTATATATGATGAAGCTTAGAAAATATATTGTTGTAAAAGGAATAGTTCAAGGAGTTGGTTTTAGACCTTTTGTTTATAAAATAGCTGTTGATAATAATTTAAATGGGTGGGTAAATAACACATCAAAAGGTGTTTTTATAGACATTGAAGGGCTTAAGCCTAATATAGATAATTTTATATATGATTTAGAACATAAATCACCTCCATTATCTCAAATAAATGAAATTCTTATAGAAGATAGAGAAGTTTTAGATTATATAGATTTTGAAATAAAACATAGCAAAGAAGATAGTGATGCAATAACATTTATATCTCCAGACTTTGCAACATGTGATGATTGTATAAAAGATATAAATGACAAAAAAAATAGAAGGTATAGATATCCTTTTACGAACTGTACAAACTGTGGTCCAAGATTTTCAATAATAAAGAAACTTCCTTATGATAGACCTGTAACGACAATGGGTGAATTTAAAATGTGTGATGAATGTGCCACTGAGTACAAGGATCCATTGAATAGGAGGTTTCATGCACAGCCAAATGCATGTAGTAAATGTGGTCCACAAGTTGAACTTATTGATAAACACAAAAATAAAATAAATTGCGAAGATGCTATAGAGAAAGCTGTAAGCCTTATAAAAGAAGGGAATATACTTGCTATAAAAGGTCTTGGAGGATTTCATTTAGCTTGTGATGCAACAAATATAGATACAATAACAAATTTAAGAAATAGAAAAGTTAGACCTACAAAGCCCCTGGCTCTTATGATGAAGGATATAGATACAGTAAAAAAATATTGTCATGTAAGTAAAAAAGAAGAAGAAATACTTTTAAATAATAAAAGGCCAATACTTTTATTAAATAAAAAAGGGGAATATTTCCCGAACAATATAGCTCCCAATAACGATAAATTAGGAGTGATGCTTGCGTATACACCACTTCACAATCTTTTACTTGAAGATTTAGATGTATTAGTCATGACTAGTGCAAATGTAAGTGGTATACCTATGATATATGAAAATGATGAAGCTATAGAAAAGTTAAATAACATAGTAGACTACTTCCTTATACACAATAGAGATATTTATATACCTGTAGATGACTCTGTAAGCACAGTAGTATTAGGAGAAGAAAGAGTAATAAGAAATTCTAGAGGTTATGCGCCTATATCTATGAACTTAGACAATACAAATGACACTTTAGCATGTGGATCACATTTAAAAAACACATTTGCTATATCAAAACAAGAAAATGTATTTATAAGTCAGTACATAGGAGATATGGAAAATCTAGAAACATATAATAACTTTGAAAACAATGTATCTCATTTAAAGGAGATATATAATATAAATCCAAAGGTTATAGCCTACGATATGCATCCTAATTATTGGTGCAATGAATTTGTATCTAGAATAGATGCAATAAAAATACCTATTCAACATCATCATGCACATATAGTTAGTTGTATGGTAGAAAACAATGTAAATGATAGAGTTATAGGAATAGCATTTGATGGGACCGGCTATGGAACTGACGGCAATATATGGGGAGCAGAGTTTATGGCTTGTGATTATAAGAACTTTATAAGAGAAGGTCACTTAAACTATGTACATATACCAGGTGGAGATGGAGCGGTTAAAGAACCTTGGAAAATGGCTGTAAGTTATATGTACAACACTTATAAAGATGAATTATATAATTATTTACCAGATAGTTTAACTGATAAAAATATAAAACCATTAATATCTATGATAAAAAACAATATAAACTCTCCTCTTTGTTCAAGTATGGGAAGGTTATTTGATACAGTATCTGCGTTACTTGGATATAAAGATAAAATAACTTTTGAAGGAGAAGCAGCTATACTTTTAGAGAGTATAGCGGATATAAATGAAGATAAAAGCTACAACTACTATATAGACCATATACAAGAAAATTACATTATAGATACTACAAAGCTAATAAAAGGAATTATAAATGATTTAGAATATAACGTAGACAAAAGAAAAATATCTATGAAGTTTCACAATACAATAATAGATATATCTGTTAATATGAGTAATTTATTATCTAAAAAATACAATATCAAAAAGGTTGCATTAAGTGGTGGAGTATTCCACAATGAAATACTTTTAAAAGGTATATATGAGAAACTTACAAATCAAGGATTTGAAGTTTTAACTCATAAACTTATACCTACTAATGATAGTGGTATAAGCTTAGGACAACTAGTTATAGCGAATAACAATATAAAGGAGAGATAGTTATGTGTGTAGCTGTTCCAGTGCAAGTTATAGAGATAATTAATAATGAAGCCATTGTCAATTATGGTGGAGTAAAGACAAAGGTCGATATAAGTCTAGTGCAAGATTTAAAAATAGGAGACTATGTTTTATTACATGCAGGATGTGCTATGCAAAAGATAGATAGTGATGAGGCACAAAAGACTCTAGAACTTTTTAAATTATTAGGCGAATATGAAGACTAGAGGTGGGTTATGAAATATATAAAAGAATTTAGAGACCCTAAAGTAGTTAAAAATATGCTAGAAAAGCTAGCTTCTAAATGTAATAAAGAAATAACAATAATGGAAGTATGTGGAACTCACACTATGAGTATATTTAAAAATGGAGTAAGGGACTTACTTCCTAAAAACATAAAACTCATAAGTGGCCCTGGTTGTCCTGTATGTGTAACTCCACAAGGTTATATAGATACAGCTATAGAACTTTCAAGCAGAGATGATGTAATAATAACTACATTTGGAGATTTAATCAAAATACCTGGAACTAAAAGTACGTTGCAAAAAGAAAAGGCTCTAGGTAGAGATATACGTATTGTATATTCCCCACTACATTCACTAGATATTGCAAAAGAAAATCCAGATAAAGAAGTTATATTTTTAGGAGTTGGATTTGAAACAACAGCGCCTATTATAGCTCTTAGTGTGTATAACGCCAAAAACCAAAATATAAATAACTATAGTGTATTACACTCTATTAAAACTATGCCTCAAACTATGAAAGCTTTAGCCATTGATAAAGAAATAAAAATAGATGGTTTTTTATGTCCAGGCCATGTAAGTACAATAATAGGAGCTAAGCCCTATGAGTTTTTGGCAAGTGATTATAATGTTCCATTAGTTATAGCTGGATTTGAAAGTACAGATATAGTAGCAGGTATATATACACTTGTAGAAATGATAAACAACAAGGAATATAAAGTCCAAAATATATACAATAGATTAGTCAAATATGAAGGAAATGAAAAGGCACTGGATATAATGGATGAAGTTCTGAATCAGTGTAATAGTGTATGGCGAGGTCTAGGTAGTATTGAAAATACAGGATTTGAATTTAAAGAAGAATATAAAATATATGATGTGAAAAATAAGCTTAATATAGAAATTTTAGAAAGTAATCCGCCTAAGGGATGCTTATGTGGAGAGATACTAAAGGGAATCAAAAACCCAACAGAATGTAAGTTATTTGGAAAGGTATGTAATCCTCAAAATCCAATAGGGGCATGCATGGTTTCAGAAGAGGGAACTTGTGCAGCATATTATAAATACGGTAGGTGATGTTATGGATATAGTTACTTTATCACATGGAAGTGGTGGAAAAGCAACAAATAACCTTATAGGTGATATGTTTTATAAACACTTTAACAATGATATATTAATGCAACAAAACGATTCATCTGTACTTGAAAAATTAAATGGAAGAATAGCTGTAACTACAGATTCATTTGTAATAAATCCTATATTTTTCCCAGGAGGAGATATAGGTAAATTATCAGTATGCGGAACTGTAAATGATTTAGCTATGAGTGGAGCAAAACCACTATATATAACTGTAGGATTTATAATAGAAGAGGGATTAAGCTTTGATGACCTTGAAAAAATAGTTATATCAATTGCAAATACAGCAAAAGAAGCTGGAGTTAAAATAGTTGCAGGAGATACAAAGGTTGTTGATAAAGGTAATGTTGATAAAATATATATAAATACTACAGGTATAGGTGTAATAGAAGATGACACTGTATACCTAAGTGGAGATAGTGTTAAGCTTAAGGATAAAATAATAATAAGTGGTACTCTTGGAGATCACGGTGTATGTATTATGAGCAAGAGAAATAACTTAGACTTTGATGTTGATGTAAAAAGTGATTGTGGACTACTTAATAACTTAATACAAGATATATTAAATGTAAGTAAAAATGTGAGAGTTTTAAGAGATCCTACAAGAGGCGGAGTTGCTACAACTTTAAATGAAATAGCAAACCATAGCAATGTAAGTATGATGTTAGATGAAGAAAGCATTCCTATAAAAGATGAAGTTATAAGTATGTGTGAAATATTAGGCCTTGAGCCGCTTTATATAGCAAACGAAGGAAAGTTAGTAGTTATAGTTGATGAAAAAGATGCAGATAAGGTTTTAGAAGTAATGAAAAGTAACCCTATGGG
This sequence comes from Romboutsia sp., assembly GCF_035470145.1. Taxonomy (GTDB): domain Bacteria; phylum Bacillota; class Clostridia; order Peptostreptococcales; family Peptostreptococcaceae; genus Romboutsia_D. The sequence goes on along the minus strand of NZ_DATIRC010000089.1, from coordinate 815 downwards.
AACTGAAGCCATGATAATAGGGGAAGTAATTGAAGATGATAAAAATAAAGTTTATCTAAAAACTGAAATAGGTGGAACTAGAATATTAAACATGCCAGAAGGCGAGTTATTACCTAGAATCTGTTAGGAGGAGACATTATGTGTGGTATAGATATAGATTTATTTCAAAAACTTGATTTTATAGAATTTAGACAGGATTTATTATTTAGAAATACTGATTTAGATAGATTATTATTTGAAAATAGAGTTACAAGAAGTCAGTATGAAGAGTTATTACAACTTATGGATATGTTTAACAAGAATATGATAGAAAATGTAAATAAAGACGAATTTGAAAGTGCTGTTTTAAATGTAATACACAGTAATAATGAAGATTTGCCTAAAATGTTAGCATATAAGTTTTATAAACAAAATAGATATACAAATGTATTTTCTAATTTATACTAAAATGGTAGCATGTGCTACCATTTTTTAAATGATTAATTGTTGAAAGGATGGTAAGTTTGTATATAAGATATCATGTATTAAAAAATAAATTAGAAGCCTGCTGGGGAGATTGTGAAACATGTCCATATAGTAAATTATAAAGGAGAATGTACACTCTCCTTTTTATTTGGAATTAATATGAATTTAAATTAAGTTTAGTTGCTATTTTAGTGATTACAACATCTTATTCTAAATATATCTTTTAGTTTTATACTAAATGAATAAGCCATAAGTTTTTTTATGCTACCCTATAAACTTGTTTATTAGCATAAATTATCTTAAAAATGTTAATAATAATTCAGACTAATTAAAGGAGGTTTTAATATGCA
>NZ_DATIRC010000088.1:0-1922 GCF_035470145.1 Romboutsia sp. | reverse complement strand
TTTAAAATCCATATAAAAATAAATTTTAAATATAAGCTCACTAGTCTATAGTATATAACTTATTATCAATTAAAAAAAGATGTGGTACTTATCTTTATAGTCTTAAACATATAAAATAAACCCTAGAACATTTTAAATTCTAGGGTATCTTATAAAAAAGCATAAGACTTTTTCATTAAATTTATATTAAAATAGGTTAAGGCTAATTAATTATTTGTATTAAGTACTTTACTATTCCAGTATTTATACAAATCTTCTTCTTCTCTAAATAAAGGTAGTTTCATATTCTTGTGGAGTTTAACTAACCAAGGCAATTCTAATCCTGCTTTATTAATTTTATCTTCATTAATAAATACATCTTCTGTTAATCCAAAATCAGTGACTTCTCCTTTATTTAGCACATAAACATAATCACATATTTCATATATTAAATTCATATCATGGCTTGATATAACTATTTTTACACCTTTATTTTTTAGGTTTTTAATTATATCTACAATTAACTTTGTACTCATTGGATCTAATCCTGCTGTTGGCTCATCTAGTAATACAATCTTATTTTCCATGGCTATTACAGATGCTATTGCTACTCTTTTTTTCTGGCCATAGCTTAAAAAATGTACGGGCCTATTTATAAAATCTAGTCCGTTAACAGCTATTAAAGCTTCCTTTATTTTCCTTTTTATTGTTTCTTCATCTACGCCTATATTCCTTAAAGAAAATGCTATATCATCGTATACTCTTGAATAAAATATTTGTTTCTCTGGATCTTGAAATACTATTCCAACATCTTTTCTAAGATTATATAGTTCTTTTTTAGTATATTTTAGCTCTTTATTCTTAAATAAAATACTTCCTGATGCTGGTTGTAGTATTCCCATTAAATTCATGAACAATGTTGATTTACCTGAACCGTTAGATCCTATTATTCCAATTACATTGCCTTTATTAAAATCCATATTAATATCTGATAACGCTAATGAATTTTTTTCATATTTATAATTTAAATTGTTAATTTTAAACATTCTTGTCACCTACCATGTGGAATTTGCCATCATATAATTTCATATCCAAAGATATACACATATCATCATATCTTTTCATCATTCTTTTAAATAACATATTTCCAAGAAGACCAATTGACTTATATGAAGTTTTTAAATTTATATATCCAAATCTTAATTGCTGTGATTTTCTAATATCCGCTACTTCTTCTAAGAATATAAATATAAATCTATACACTAGCATCGCTATTTCTATTACTGTATCTGATATATGTAAGTTTTTTAATGAAAATATTATTTGATTAAAAGGAGTTGTAAGTATAAAAAAGTATACACATGTCAAGCAAGACATAGACCTAAACAATATATATATTGATGTATTTAATGACTCCTTAGATACACCTATATATACATTATCAATCTTAAAACTATAAATTAACATATTTGACTCAAATGATATATTGATTAAATTTATTATGATTCCCATAAATAAAAAGTACATAGGAATTCTAAGTAATTTCATATAACTCATTATATCTATTTTAGCTATACAAACTATCGTCATACTCATTAAAATCATTATACTCATTAGAAACAAAATATTTTTTGTTAGCATAGATATTATTAAGAAAATTATACCTACCGTAACTTTAATCTGCGGATTTATATTTGTTAAATTATTTGTATATGCATATTTATCAATTAAAAGCATCTTTACTTTCTCCTTCTGCTACCTATATAGTATCCTATAAAACCTGCTCCTATGGCTGCTTGTGTTGAAAATAATAAACTCTCTATCTCTCCACTTGGTGGTTCATACAAGCTACTAAACCTAGTTTTAAATTTTTCATAACTGTCCTCTTCTCTATTTTAAGTATCGATATATCTTTTTATCAATTTAAAAAGTCTAACCTGAGG
>NZ_DATIRC010000087.1:0-5632 GCF_035470145.1 Romboutsia sp. | reverse complement strand
TAACAATGGAACTTAAAAGACCTTTATTCATTGATGAGGTAGAAGAAAATGATAAAAATAATGATAAAAAGTGTAATATAAAAAGAAATTTATTAATAGGTGTAGCTATAACATTTACAATTGCCATAATAGGACTTTGTATATGGTTAAGTAAAACATATGAACCTCAAGATATAGCAAAAGCTGCTTTAATTAGTGATGAGAATATGGAAGTGAAAACTAATGACTATATATCGTTTACTCCAAAAAATATAAAGGCAACGAAAGGTTTTATACTATACCCAGGGGCTAAGGTAGAACCAAAATCTTACGCACCATTTTGTAGAGATATATCTGAAAAAGGATATGAAGTTATAATACTTGACATGCCTTTTAATATAGCATTACTTGGCCAAAAGGAAGCTGAAAAAGTTATGAAAGATTATAGTGATATAACGCATTGGGTTATAGGTGGACACTCATTAGGTGGTGTTGCAGCTTCAAATTTTGCAGCTAAAAATAATATAGTAGATGGGGTTGTACTTTTAGCATCTTATCCTACAAATGATAAATTAAAAAACATGGGAAAAGAAGTATTATCAATATGGGGAAGTAAAGACGGTGTAGTAAACTTCAAAGAGCTTATTAAGTCGAGAGAAAAGTTACCAGAAGATACAACATATGTAGAGGTAGAAGGAGCAAACCATTCTCAATTTGGAGACTATGGAATTCAAAAAGGAGATAATGAAGCTTTAATAACTAGTAAAGAGCAAATGGATGTAACATATAAAAATATAGTTAAGTTTTTAGAGGGCATAAATTAGTAAAGTATATAAAAAGTACTATGGATAATAAAAATAATCCATAGTACTTTTTATATAATCTAAAAGCGTTTAGATATTCCTAAATCACTCATTTTATCAGTTTTAATATCATTTTTAAAGGCATCTAAAAACCACATAATATCCTTTCTTTGGATGCATCTACAAAGTATTAATAACACAAAGTATAATAGAACTACTAAAATAACTTGAAGTATAATCATTGAATTGATTTTAAAATAATCAAAAGTTAGCTTAACTGCATAACTAGATAGAGTTACACAAAAAGCAGGTTTTAAAACCCAATCGCCTAAAAGAAATTCTAATTTAGTAACTTTTAATAGCTTATTTATGCTAAGAAGTGAATTTAGTAAGGTACCAGTAAATAAAACTATAATAAAACCTTCAATACCATTTTTAGGTATTAAAAATAATATTAAAAATATCCTTACACTCATATCAATTAAGTTATATTTTAAAGTACTCATTTGCTGGTCGAGAGCATTTAAACTTCCATCTACAACTCTATCTAGATACATAAAAGGTATAAGTGGAGCAAGTATTCTCATCATAAGCCCTACTTCACTATCATGATATATAGTTAATCCTAATTCATTAAAAAATATTATAAACAATCCTGACGCAAATATAGCTATTAATAAAGTGAATTTAAAAACTCTTGAAATGATATTATTTACTCTCATACGTTGATTAAGGGCTTTTGCTTCAGCTATTTCTGGTATAATAAGAGTTGAAAATGAAGCTAAAAATATTGCTGGAAAATATAGTATAGGTAAAACCATACCTTTAATCATACCAAAGATAGACAAAGATACTGAAGTAGAAGAACCAAATCTTCTAAGTGCATCAGGTATAAGTATATCTTCTACAGTTTTAAGTCCTGTTTGAATATAAGCACTACAAGCTATAGGAAATGCTATTTTTGAAACAGCACCTAATGAACAAGTAGAATTTTTACTATAAGTATTTTTATAAGGATGTTTCTTTTCAAATATGTACAATATATAGCAGTATACAGTTGAGGCAATAAGAGCAAGAGATATACCCACTGAAATTAAAGCACAAGTATAATCTAATCCTTTAGGTAAATAGACACTTAGAAATGAAGCTATAACTATCATTAAAGTAGAAACCTCTATTATATCAGATGTAATACTTTTTACAACTTTTCTCATACCATAGAAGTATCCATGAAAACAAGCTCCCATACCAACAAAAGGCAAACTACAAGATAATATTTTAAGAGGAATAATAGCTCTTTTATCTTCTAGCCATACCATACTAATAAACTCAGCGCCTCTATATAAAAGTAAAGCAGTTAAAGTACTAAAAAATAAGCTATAGATAAACGCTTTTTTCATTATATTTCTTATCTTTTGTATGTTACCCTTACCTAGCTCTTCTGCAATAAGACGCGTAGTAGTTATCCTAATACCAGAGATTGCAAAAGTAGAGGTCATTATGTGTATACTCATAATCAATTGGTATAACCCTATACCTTCAGCACCAATTTTGTTAGATAAGTAGACTCTAAATGAAGTATTTATAAACCCAAGTGTCACTGTAGTTAAAGTTAAAATCAGTGCATTTATTATTAGTTTTTTTCTTTTCATAGTTTTATTCATAATTTTATCTCCTGCAAGTTAAAGTAAACACTTAAAAATAAGCATGTTCATATATATGAAAAAATAGTATTAAATATTATAGAAATAGAAAAATTGAAATAAAAGTATATTTAAATGTGTTAAAAACTTTACACATAATATTATTAAAGAATAGTAAATCTTAAAAACAGTAAAAATAAACGTATATATAATCTTAAGGAGACATTTAAATGAGAATAAGACTAGGATATGTAGCTATAGCACTAAATCTACCCAAGATAACTTCATCAAGCACTTTAACTTTTGCAAGATATTCAAAGATTAATAGTGAAGAAGAAAAACTAAAAAAATTAAAACAAATAACATATTCAAATATAAAAGCATTAGAAGAAATATTAAATTATAACATTAAAAATAATTTACATTTTTATAGAATAACATCAAATTTAATACCATTAGCAACTCATCCAGAAGTAATGTGGGATTATAGAAAGTACTTTAAAGATGATTTCAATTATATAGGCAAAATAATAAAAGAGAGTAATATGAGAGTGGATACTCATCCAGACCAATTTAATGTAATAAATAGTGATAAAGAAAGTGTAGTTCAAAACACTATAAGAAACTTAAATATAAATGTTAATTTATTTGAAGATATGAACTATGAAGATGGAAAAATGGTAATACATATAGGTGGTGCGAAAGGTGGTAAGGAAGAAGCTATAAAAAGGTTTATAGATAATTTAAACAAATTTCCTAAAAGAATAAGAAATAGATTAATTCTTGAAAATGACGATAAGATTTTCACAGCTAAAGATGTATTACAAATTTGTAAGATTACAAATCTTCCGATGGTTTTAGATGTTCATCATCATGATTGTAAAAATGATGGTGAATGTCTAGAAGATTTACTACAAGATATATTTGATACTTGGAATAAAGAAAAATTAGTTCCTAAGATTCACTTTTCTAGTCCAAGGGAATTTGAAAAGGATAGAAAACATTCAGATTATATAGATGCAGAAAATTTTGCGATTTTTTTAGATTTAGCAAAGCAAAAAGTAAACAAAGATTTTGATGTAATGATAGAAGCAAAGCAAAAAGATTTAACTTTAATAAAGCTTATGAAAGATTTAAAAGAAATAAGAAGTGATTTTAAGTATATAGATGAAAGTACAATAGAAATATGATTATATTAACTAATATAAGTAGGTGTTTATATGGACAAAAAAAGAGTAAAAGAATCTTTATTGCAAGCTTTATTTATAGTAATAATACAAATTACTTATGTAAAAGTATTTGGAAGGAATAATATGTTAGTTGGAATGATAATGGCAATGGGAGCGGTTTCATTTTTAATAAGAGATTTAACAGCTGCACTTTTATATAGAACAGTTACCTTTTTAATATTAAATGTTATATTAGGGATATTATCGTATATATCAATTATAAATATTTGGACAGGAATTCTAATAAACTTTTTAACTATATTTATAACTACATATATATATATGAATGATTTTAGAATGCCTACATCGTATATATTTTTAATGTCATATATATTCATGTGGGCAATGCCTGTAAGTCTTAATGAATTACCTAATCGTTTATTAGCTCTTAGTTTAAGTATATTTATTATAATGTTGGCTCAAATAATATTTAATAGAAATAAATTTGAAAAAGAATCAAGTCTAATAATAACAGATATAGTAAACGACTTACAAAATCATATAGATAATATACAAAATAACGAATATGATATAAATAAAAGTATACAAATAAATAAAAAGATAAGAAATTTATTAACATTAATAAATGAAAGAAGCCATAGACGATTTGTGCATTCAAAAAAAGAAAATAATCAATTTAATGTAGCAGTGTTTTTAGATAGATTAAATTTAATAATAAACCATATTGTTAAATTTAAAGAAGATAAATCTATAAAAAATAACTATTTACAAGATCTAAAAATTCAAATCAATAATATAAAAAAATTTAATGAAGATACAAAAGATATAGATGAAATAAATAAGGATATAGATGATTTCATAAATAAGTGTGAGAAAATAGAAAATAAGCCCATATTTATGTATGAGAGTATACATTTATTAAAAATATTTAAGCTTAATATAAACAATTCGGAAGAATGTAAAGATAAAACTTTAAATAAAATATATAAAACAATAAATATTCCAAGTGAATTTAAGTTATTTAATACTATGAAAGAGAATTTTAATTTGAATTCCTTAAGATTTGTATATTCTATAAAACTAGCATTAGCAATATCCTTATCTATGTTTTTAGTGCAGTTTTTTAATATAGAGAATGGAAGATGGATAGTAATTACTATATATGTAATAATGCAACCTTATAAAGAAGATACTGTAGTTAAAGCTAAGAAAAGATTTATGGGAACTCTTATTGGAGTAACTTTATTTTTCGTTATATTTAGTACAATACACGATAGCATTCCCAAAATAATAATATTGATAATAGCATTTTTATGTTATTTTTATTTTAAAGAATACGATAAAAAGGTAATGAGTATAACTATAGTATCATTAAGTTCAGTATCCTTAGTTCACAATATAAATATTTTATCAATAAGCAGATTAATATTTATAATAATAGGTATACTAATAGCCTTAATAATTAATATGTATTTTTTCCCTTATAATATAAGTGATTCTATAGATGAACTTAAATATAAATATAAAAAGAATAGTAAAGAAATATTAAAAGAGTTAAATAAAGTGCTTAAGGGTAACGGAGATTTAGATAAATTAATAAAATTATCTCTTATTGTAAATCAAATAGAAAGTAAGCTTATAGCTAATAATAACAGGATTAAAGATGCAAATATAGAAAAGCTTATATATGAGCATAGTATTAAAATGAGTGATGCAAGATTTTTACTTTTGAGTTTATATAATGACAAATAGAAGTTAAATAAATCAATTATATAAACTGATAAGAAAAGTTATATATATAAGTCACTAAAGATTCTACAAACTTAAAAAGCTTATGTTCTATTTAAATAAGATTGTTAGGTTTGTAAAATCTTTTTTTATAATTTAAAAATTAAATTAATTCCAACGATTAACTAAAAAATTAGCTATGCTTTCAAATGGTATTTTTTCAGTTTTTAGCAACCCTTGAATAACTAAGCCATCAACAATAGATGCTAACAAAAAAGAAAGAGCTTCA
>NZ_DATIRC010000086.1:0-9128 GCF_035470145.1 Romboutsia sp. | reverse complement strand
GGCATTAGAAGCTAATGCTGATATTATAATGATTGATAATATGGATTTAGAGTTAGCTAAAGAAGCTGTAAAAATTATAGATAAAAAAGCTATAATTGAGTTTTCTGGCAATGTGTCTTTAGAAAAAATTAAGAAGATAGGTGAAATAGGCGTAGATTATATTTCTGTTGGTGCGTTGACTCATTCTTTTAAGGTATTGGATTTAAGTATGAAAAATTTAAATAGGATAAATAATAAAAATCATAGAACAGAGTAAAACATCAACAATAAGGATTACATAAGTTAATAAAAGTAAAGCGAGGTATAAAATTGGACAAAACATTTTTTAATCAAGATGGAATAAACCTAGCTAAACAAATTTTAGGAAAGTATTTAATAAGAAACTATGAGGGTAAAATAATAGTAAGTAAAATAGTAGAAACTGAAAGCTATATGGGGGTAAATGATAAAGGTGCTCATGTATATGGAGATAAGAAAACAGAAAGAACAAAACCTTTATATTTAGATGGTGGACATATATATGTTTATTTAATATATGGGATGTATTATTGTTTAAACATATCTGCAAATATAAAAGGTATACCAGAATGTGTATTAATAAGAGCTGTAGAGCCGATGAAAGGTATAGAGGAAATTTCTTTTAATAGATTTAAAAAAGAGTACAAAGATTTAAGTAGTTACCAAAAAAAGAACATAACAAATGGACCAGGAAAGCTTTGTATGGCTTTAAACATAGATAAAAGTTTAAATAGTAAAAGCATATTAGGAAATGAATTATACATAAGTGATTTTTATTATGAAGGTGATAAAAAAATATATAGTGAAGATAATGTTGAAATAGAAAGTAGTAAACGTATAAATATAGATTATGCTGAGGAAGCTAAAGATTATTTATGGAGATTTTTCATAAAGAATAGTAAGTATGTTTCAGTAAATAAATCAAATTAAAAGCCATCTCTTTTGAGAGCGGCTTTTTTAGCGTTCGTTCTATAGGGTATAGTTTGCAAAGTACACAAATTTCTGCTTCGCTCATGTCGCCAACGGCCTAAAGTACTTCGCCCACACGTGGCTCAAAAAACAGGCACGTTGATCAAGTTTAGAGATTGTAATTCATAATTTATCCATAAATTAGAAAAATTATAAACTACCTGAATCTAAAAAAGTATATAAATTATATATTTAAGGCAAACTAATACTTGAAATATAAATGAGAAGGAGTTTTTCATATGGTTTTTTATACAGCTGTTATATTAATAGGTTTGTTTGTACTATGGGGGCTTATTTCTCCAACATCTTTAGCGCAAGTAGCAACTTTAGCTCTTCAATTTACAACATCTAAGTTTGGATGGATGATACTTATAATAACATTTTTAGTACTAGTATTTATGATGTTATTAGCATTTAGTAAATACGGAAGAATAAAACTAGGAAAAGAGGATGATAAACCTGAATTTAATAATATAACTTGGTTTGGGATGCTTTTTAGTGCTGGTATGGGAATAGGGCTTGTATTTTGGGGAGTTGCAGAGCCATTAGATCATTACATATATCCACCAGCAGGAATAGAAGCATTAACTCCAAAAGCCGCTAATGCAGCAATAACTTTTTCATTCTTTCATTGGGGTCTACATGCATGGGCTATATACTGCCTTGTTGGACTTACAATAGCATATTTTAGATTTAGAAAAAATAAAAAGTTACTAGTGAGTGAAACTTTATCACCTATAATAGGAAGCAATCCAAATTCTGCAAAAGCTAAATGTATAGATATACTAGCTATAATTGCAACTTCTTTTGGTGTAGCAACATCTTTAGGTCTAGGAGCAATGCAAATCAATGGAGGATTAAATAGTATATTTGGGATTGAAGTGAATTATTTTAATCAACTGATAATTATAACTATAGCTACAATACTATTTTTACTATCAGCTTCAACGGGTCTCGAAAAAGGTATAAAAATACTTAGCAATATAAATGTTGCAATTGCAGTGTTTCTATTAGTATTTGTGCTTATAGCAGGTCCTACAGCTACTATATTTGAAATATTTACAAATAACTTAGGCAATTATCTTCAAAATATAGTGTCAATGAGTTTAAGATTAACTCCATTTAGAGATTCAAAATGGATATCAGATTGGACATTGTTTTACTGGGCATGGTGGATAGCTTGGTCACCTTTTGTAGGTGTATTTATAGCCAGAGTATCAAAAGGAAGAACGATAAGAGAATTTATAATAGGAGTATTATTAGTTCCATCTTTATTTAGTTGTATATGGTTTTCAGTATTTGGAGGTACAGCTCTCAATTTAGAGATGAATACAGGAGTGAGGTTATTGGAAGCGCTAAATACAGATATGACTTCAACTTTATTTATAACCTTAAATAGTTTACCTTTGGGAGGAATAATGAGTATTATAGCAACAGTATTGATAATGACTTTTTTTGTTTCATCAGCAGATTCAGCTACATTTGTGTTAGGCATGTTTAGTTCTAAAGGTTCAATGACTCCATCTACAAAGGTAAAGTTAATATGGGGAATATTACAAGCACTTATTGCAGTAGCACTTTTATTAAGTGGTGGATTAGAAGGGCTTCAAACAATGTCTATTGTAACAGCATTACCATTTAGCATAATATTAGTATTAATGATGATATCTTTTGTAATAGAACTAAGGAAGGAAATAGTATATAAACCATCAAAACATAAGAGGTAAATAATATAAATTAATCAAAAATAATTAAAGCTTCTTTGAATGATGCTAACTTGTATAAAGTTATATAATTGGGACTGATAATTTTTTTGACATTACTCAAAACTAGGAGTATTATGTATAATGATGAAAAGTTTGAAAGGGGAAAATACATGTCACCTAAGTTATTTAGTATGTTCAAAAATCATGATTTAAGCAGTAACCAAATAAAAAAAGATATAGTATCAGGTATTATAGTTGCAATAATAGCATTACCATTATCTATAGCACTAGCTATATCTTCAGGTGTATCACCAGAAAAAGGTCTTATAACAGCAATATTTGCAGGATTTATTATATCGTTTTTAGGAGGAAGTAAAGTACAAATAGGAGGGCCAACAGGAGCATTTGTTGTAATAGTTTATGGAATTGTAAAAAGCCATGGTATGCAAGGTCTTATAATATCAACAATAATGGCAGGATTTATACTTATTATGATGGGTCTTTTAAGGCTTGGAGATTTAATAAAGTATGTACCTAAAACTATAACTGTAGGCTTTACGAGTGGGATAGCAATAACTTTACTTATAACACAAATTAAAGACTTATTAGGATTAAAAATCAAAAATGTTCCAGCAGAAGCTTTAGAAAAAGTAGAAAGCTATATACATAATATAGATACGTTTAATATGATGACTTTTATAGTTGGAGTAGTGTGTATATTAGTTATGGTATATTGGCCTAAAATTAATAAAAGTATACCGGGATCTATTATAGCATTAGTTTTAGCGACAATAGTTGTTAAAATATTTAATATTCAAATAGATACAATAGGTAGTGTATATAGTGAAATATCTTCAAGTATACCTATGCCAAGTATACCTAAATTAAATCTAGAAAAGATAGTTTCATTAATTCAACCAGCATTTACAATAGCAATACTTGCTGCTATAGAATCATTATTATCATGTGTAGTTGCAGATAAAATGATAGATGATAAGCATGATTCAAATATGGAACTTATAGCACAAGGTCTTGGTAATATAGCGTCAGCATTATTTGGAGGAATACCAGCAACAGGAGCAATAGCAAGAACAGCGGCAAATGTTAGAAATGGTGGGAAAAGTCCAATATCCGGCATGATACATGCTATTGTATTACTTCTTATAATGGTAGTTTTAATGCCACTTGCAAAATTAATACCAATGACAGTATTATCAGCTATACTAATAATAGTGTCTTATAATATGGGAGAATGGTCAGAGTTTAAGGAAATGCTACATTTACCTAAAAAGGACGTAATTGTATTAGTAACAACTTTTGTACTTACAATAGTATTTGATTTGGTAGTAGCAATAGGAATTGGAATGGCAATTCACTTGATATTCATGATAACAGCGAAGGGTAACGAACCACAAGAAGTTGAAATGAACGAAGCGGTATAAACATATAAGGAGTATATTTAACGTATAAAGTTATATATACTCCTATTTTATATATTGAAAGAAATATAATTTTTAATACATAAAGCCGAAGATAAACTAAGTAATTTTATTTGAAATATTTGTTTGTTATATAATAATATACAAAGCATATGTAAGGGGGATATATATGAATAATATAGAAAAAATAATAGAAATAAAAGACCTTAAAATGACATATGGAGATAAAGAAGTACTAAAAGGAATAAATTTAGATATATATAAAGGGAATATAATAGGATATATAGGGTCAAATGGAGCGGGGAAAAGTACTACAATAAAAATACTTTTAGGTTTAGTTAAAGGGTATAGTGGAAGTGTATCTATATTTGGAAAAGACATAGAAAATGAAAATAACGACTATAAACAAAAAATAGGATATGTTCCTGAAATAGCAAAAGTATACGAAAGTTTAACAGCTAAAGAATATTTAACATTTGTTGGTCAAATATATGGTCTAAGTTATGAAAAATGTGATGATAAAGCTAGAAAGCTTATGAGGGTACTAGGTATAGATTATGCATATGATTCAAGATTATCATCTTTTTCAAAAGGAATGAAACAAAAGGTAGTAATAATAAGTGCACTACTTCATAACCCAGATATACTATTCTTAGATGAACCACTAAGTGGCCTTGATGCCAATAGTTTGCTTTTAATAAAAGAAATATTATATAAATTAAAGCAAGAAGGAAAAACAATATTTTACTCATCTCATATAATGGAAGTAGTTGAAAAGCTTAGTGATAGGATAATACTTTTAAATGAAGGCGAAATAGTTGCTGATGGAAACTTTGAAGAAATCAAAGATTCAAGTTTTGATGGATCTTTAGAAGAAATATTTAATCAACTTACAGGATTTAAAAAACATAATGATTTATCAAGTGAATTTGTAAGTATATTAAAAGAGGTATAATTATGAAAGAATTTTATATTTTAAAGATACTAGATTTGTTTAAAGGTATATATAAGAGCTTTGGGATAAATTATGAGATAATGAGACTTATAATACAATCTAAACTTATTATAGATAGTAGACGTGAGCCAAATACAGTAAATAGTGATAGAGAAGTTAAAGATAAAAATTATTTTTATAATAGTTTAATAGTATATGCAATAACAGGTTTATGTTCAGCTCCATTAATAGCTATGGATATAAATCCAATTATAAAAATGAGTTTATATTTTAGTTTTTTTATGATAATGATTTTAAGTGTATTTATATCTGATTTTTCAAGTGTAATATTAGATATAAATGATAAAGATATAATTGCAACGAAAGGAGTAGATAATAAAACTTTAAATGCAGCTAAGATTACTCATATATTTATATATATATCACTTTTAAGTTTAGCAATATGTGGTGGGGGGCTTATAATAAGTATTAGATATGGAGTGAAATTTTCATTATTATTTTTAGTAAGCATATTTTTGATAGATATATTAATGATTATAGTAACTGCTATAATGTACTTTGTAATATTAAAGTTATTTAGTGGTGAAAAATTAAAAGATATGTTAAATGCTTTTCAAATATTATTTTTATTGCTATTTATAATAGGATATCAATTTGTAGCGAGAGCATTTACATTTGTTGATTTGAAGTTTATATACGAACCTAAGATGTGGAATATATTAATACCTCCAATGTGGTTTGGGGCAAACTTTAATTTAATCAAAGGAACAGAAGTGAATATAATAATAAAAATTATGAGTATATTATCACTTGCAATACCAATAATTTCAATTATTATATATATAAAATTAGTACCATCATTTGAGTATAATCTTCAGAAACTAAATGATAATACATATAAAAATACAAAAATTAAAGAAAGTATATCTTTTAAAATAAGTAAAATACTTTGCAAAAATCAAGAAGAAAAAGTATTTTTTGATTTTGTATATAGTGTGCTTAGTAAAGATAGAGATTTTAAGACTAAAATATATCCATCCTTAGCGGTAGGAGCATTGATGCCATTTATAATGATGTTATCTATGTATGATGGGCAAGGTATAGAGAATTACATGATAAGTATAAGAGAAAGTTCCTATTATCTTATGTCATATTTAGGTGTTTTAATTAGTCAAAATATAATAACTACTATTAAATTTTCTAATCAATATGAAGCAGCTTGGATTTATGATATATTACCAATAAAAGATAAGAAAAATATATATATTGGAATGTTTAAAGGAAGTATATATAAGTTAATATTACCTATATTTATAGTTATGAGTATTGGATTTATAATTATTTTTAGAGATAATGTGATAATACATTTAACTGTAGTATTTGTATCAATTATAATTACATCTATGATAACCTTTAAATTTAATGAAAAAAAATTACCATTTTCTTCAGAATATACAAATGCAAATGCAGCATCAAATATAGTTATAATGCTAAAGTCTATGTTACCTGTGGGAATACTTGCTTTAATACATTTCTTAGTGAGTAAAAGCATGTTATATACATGTATTTATTTAATAGTATTATTATTATTTATAAAATTAATTTGGAATAAAGTATTTACAATATATAACTAGTTAAAAGCTAACTATACATTAATGTGTAGTTAGCTTTTGTAAATTATTTATTTTTCCATTTATCTATATAATTATCTAAAATCTTTTTAAGTGCTATTCCTATTTCTGAATAAGCTTCATCATAAAGATTAGCTAAAGAAATTCTTATAGACCATTTAGGACCAGCAAATCCACCACCACTTAAAAGAACTATTGAAGATTCCTCTGCTAAATCAAACAATACATCCACTGGTTTATAATTTTGTTCAAGATAATTAGCAAAATCTTTACCATGATTATCTTCAGCCCATTCTAACAAATCAAACTGAGTGTAATAAGCAGCATCATTAGGGTCATTAGGAAGCTCTAACCCCAAGCCATCAAATAATAACTTTTGTCGGTGATGACAAATATCTATAGTCATATTTTTATAAGTGTTATCACTATCAATTAAAGCAAATGCTGAAAAAAATGCCATTTGTACCTGTTGAGGAGTAGAAAGTCCTGCAGTGTGGTTAAGTGCCACTTGTCGACTATCTGCAACTATTCTATCTATAAAAGGAACCTCTGATGGATTAGAATTCATATCGCAGTATCTTTTATTAGTTCTTTTTCGTATAGAATAAGGTAGCTCAGATATAAGTTTATCAAATACATTTTTTTCGTGCAAAGCTAATGTACCAAGTCTCCATCCAGTTACTCCAAAATACTTAGAATAGGAATAAGATCCAATAGTATTATAAGGTAGTTCAGCCATTAAAGACTTAAATCCATGTACAAAGGTACCATAAACATCGTCTGATATAATCATTAAATTAGGATTATGATTTTTTACAATATCAACTAGTTTATTAGTAGACTTAGGAGAAATAGCAACCGATGGAGGATTACTAGGATTAACAACAAATAAAGCTTTTATATCATTATCATAAAGCTTTTCTAATTCCTCATTAGAACATTGCCAAGTATGTTTGCCATCTGGGGTTTTCTCATCTGCATTTATATATACAACATCAAATTCATATCTTGGAAGATGAGGGATTTCTAAGTATGGTGTAAATATAGGAGTCATTATAGCTATTTTGTCGCCTTTTAATAATAAATTATTTGCAATCAACGAATCAAAAACATAACACATAGCTGCAGTAGCGCCTTCTACAGCGAAAACATTAAAATTACCACCTTTATCAATATCATACTTCATTTCCTGAATTAAATATTCTTTAACTATTTTTTCGATATGAACAAGCATTCTGTCTGGAAAAGGGTAGTTATCTCCTATTATTGCATCAGTTAACTCATATACAAAACTATCAGGGTCAAATCCAAGTTTGTTAATTCCATAATCAATAATTTGTTTTAAAAAAATTATGTCAGGCATAGAAGGATTATTGTCAATATATTCATATAATCTATTAGCAATGTTAGTTTTTTTAGGCATACCAGATAAAGGACCTTTGCTCCAAGAATCACGACTTTCTCTAATAGCAAAATGACCGAAAGTAAAGAAAGCTTCACGAGGAATAGATGCTATCCAGTTAGGATTACCTCTTCCCGCATCAAGTAAAGTACGAGTACTTTTCTTATTAGGATTAGTAGCTAGTGCTATAAGTTTATTTTTGAATTCAAAAGGACTAATTTTTCCATATACATTTTCAAGTTCTTGTCGCTTAATATTAACAGGTTCCATACAAATATCTCCTTAAGGTTACTTTATTAAAATATTTAATTATGATATGTATTATCTGCTATTTTAAAACATATTATGTTAAATGCGTTAATATATTCTAGCGAAAGGTGTATATATAATAGTATTAAAAAAGAGCAGGACTATTAAAAATAGTCTTACTCTTTAAATTTTTGTAAACAAACTTTATTGAGCTTGTGGTATTTCAGATGTTGCATCTCCATCTTGAGAAGATTCTAAAGATTGGTCTTGATTAGTGTCTATCTTATTAGAGCTAAATAATCCAGTGAACCAATTTAAAATCTTATCGAAGAATCCTTCAACTTCTTCACTTGATGGTAAGTTAACAGCCTTATCATCAGTAGCATTTATTTGAGCATTTTCACCAAGTAAATTATCGTTAGTACTTTCTAATATACCTAGGTTTTTGTCTCCTCCAAATAAATTACCAAACCATCCTTTTATACTATCAAATATACCAGAATTATTAACACTTTCACCTAAAGCATTCAAATTCTTATCAATGTTATTAGATACATTTCCTAAAGTATCTTTTATTTTATCGTAGTCATAATCTTGCTGTGCTATTTTTAACATTAAGTCTTCAATTTGCTTTAATTGTTCATCGCTTAAAGTTATATTGTAATTATTAGTTATATTGTTTATAGTTTCTGCTATTTGTGTAGGATTTGTAGTACCTTTTTTTATAATCTCTGTTTTAATATCATTAATTAATCCTGT